>NZ_JAMZBD010000362.1:0-3214 GCF_024158685.1 Halomonas sp. 707D4
ACTCGTCGTCGGCGTGCTCGGCGGCGACGATCTTGCGCGCGCGCTCCCAGTGCTGCTGCTGCTGGCCTTCCGGGCGCCCCTCGGCTTCCCAGATGCTGTAGGCCAGCTGGCGGATGCGATCTTCGTCGGTCATGTCGACTCTCCCTGTAGGGCGTGGCCGTCGGCGCGCGCCTCGCTCGTGAATACCTCGAAGGGCAGCGTGTGCAAAAGCTCGGCAAGTGCGACGGGCTCGCCGTCGGCGTCGAGGCTGCGTTCACTCAGCGCGCTTCGATAACGCCCCGGCGGCAGCGCCAGGCGGGTATCGCCCCAGCGCGCCGGGGCGATGGCGAGCGCGCCATCGTCTTCCAGCTCGTTTTCCAGCAAAGGCGTGGCCAGGCGCGGGACCACCACGACGAGGCACTGTTCGCCCTGGCGGCGAACGAAGGCTAGTACGCGCTCGGCGTGCCGGCCTTCGGCGTGAAGTGGCTGGTAGTCGCCGTCGAGAAACAGCGCCGAGTGACGCGCCCGTAGTGCCAGAAGCTTGGATGTCAGCGCCTGCTTGATACGCCCGTCGCGCCACTGCACCAGCGCCTCGCTCAAGGCCGGGGGGGCGAAGAGCGACGCCCGGCGTGCGGCGTAATCCACCGGGCGGCGGTTGTCCGGGTCGACCAGGCTGTAGTCCCAGAAGTCGTTGCCCTGGTAGAGATCGGCAACGCCGGGCACGGTCAGGCGCAGGATCATTTGCACCAGCGCGTTGAGCGCGCCGGGGACGTCGAGCGCGCGGGCGGCGCGGTGCAGCGAATCGCGCAGCGCCGGGGTGGTGAGCACGCCTTCGAGAAACGCCCGGCAGGCGGCCTCGTACTGCTCGTCGGGCCACAGCCAGTGGGTACGCAGTTTGGCTTCGCGCAGCGCCTTCTGCTGCCACTGGGCGAGGCGCTCGGTGAATTCGGCCATGCCGGCACCGTCCTCCGGGGCCAGCGTCGGCGGCCAGGCGCCGAGAATCAGCTGGTAGAGGATCAAGGCATCGCCGGGGGAGGGGGCCGTGCCCTCGTCGAGCGGCTGGCACAAGGGCGCGGCGTCGCGCTGCCACTGGGCAACGGCGTCGGCGAAGGCGTCGGCGGACTCGCTCAGCGCGGCGAGGCGCGCGCGCACGTCTTCACCGCGCTTGTGATCGTGGGTGGCAGTGGTCACCAGGGCGTGCGGGAAGTCCCGGGCCCGGGCGGCGTTGGCGGCGTGAAAGTACTCCAATGAGTGGCTGAAGTGCTCACCGTGAAAGCCCACGTCGTTGCGCGAGATCAGCACGGCGCTGCGATAGCCCGCGGTATCCTCCACCGCCTTGGCGGCCACCGGCGAAGTGAGCTGCTGAAAGCGGGTGATGGCGCGCAGCCTCAATATCCGCTCCTCATCCCTGCAGGCGCTGGGCGCTTCGCCGCCGAGCCAGCGTTCGAGAAGGTCGAGGGTGGCGTGATCCGGCGGGTTCAGTGCGCCTCGGGCGCCCGTCATGGCCCGGGCGAAGAACGCCGCGTCCGCCTCCGGGCGCCCGGCGTCGCCCGCGTAGCTTCGGTAGATGGGAAAATGCACCACCAGCGCCTCGAGCGCCCGCTCGATGGAGCCGAGCGTCACGTCGCGGCTTTCCAGGCGTGCGCGGGCCACGGCGTGCAGCGCCCGGGCGCAGGCGGCGTACTCGCTGGCAAGCAGGGTCTCGAGAACCTCGCCCCGGGCCTGGCGCACCTCGGCCGTGAAGTCCGGGTCACGACCGCTCACCTGGCGCCAGAGTGTCGCGAGCGGCGCCGCGCCCTGCGGGTCGTGCTGAATCCCTGCCACCTCGTTCATGAACTCGTAGCCGCTGGTACCGTCCACCTGCCACGCCGTGGGCAGCGTTTCGCCGTCACCGAGGATCTTCTCGACGTACAGCGCCACCCGGCGCGGGACGCCTTCCGGGCGCTCCGGCGCCAGGGCATCCAGGCGTTAGCGCAGGTGGCGACAGTAGCCGCCGGGGTCGGCGAGCCCGTCCACGTGGTCGATGCGCAGCCCGTCCACCAGCCCCTCGCGGGCCAGACGCAGGGGCAGCGCGTGGACCGCATCGAACACCTCGGGCAGCTCGACGCGCAGCCCGCCGAGCTCGGTGACGTCGAAAAAGCGCCGCCAGTTGATCTCGTCGGCGGCGGTACGCCAGAAGGCCAGCCGGTAGTGCTGGCGCGACAGCAGCGCGTGAAGCCGGGTGGCGCCGTGCTCGGAGGTGGCCTCGAACAGCGCCAGGGCGCTGGCCAGGGAGGCCTGGGCGCCGGGGTCCTCGAGCACCCGCTCGAGCTGGGAAAGCGCGGCCGGCGCCTGCGAGCAAGGGTTCGGCGCCTGAGCCAGGGCGTCGAAGAATGCCGCCTGTTCGTGAAGGGCGTTGTGCTCGGCAAAACGCAGGATATCGCCGTAGTGGCGCGGGTCGATGGGAAAACAGTGCTCGTGATAGGCGACATGAAAGCCCGCGGCGTCGAAGCCGAGTGCGAGCTCACCGCTTTCGAGGGTCTCGGCATAGGGCGCACCGAGAAACGGGGCCAGCAGCTTGCCGGCAAGCGTCGGGTCCGGCGAGTGCCAGTCGATATCGAAGAACGCACCGTAGGGGCTCTGCTCGCCCCAGGTGAGCACGCTTTGCCACCACGGGTTCTCCGATCCACCCACGGCGAGGTGGTTGGGCACGATGTCCAGTATCAGACCCATGCCTCGCGCTCTGAGCGCGGCGACCAGCGATACCAGCGCCGCCTCGCCACCGACCTCGTCGTCGATGCGGGTCGGGTCGACGCCGTCGTAGCCGTGCATGGAGCCTTGGCGCGAAGCCTGCAGC
This sequence comes from Halomonas sp. 707D4, assembly GCF_024158685.1. Lineage (NCBI taxonomy): Bacteria > Pseudomonadati > Pseudomonadota > Gammaproteobacteria > Oceanospirillales > Halomonadaceae > Halomonas > Halomonas sp. 707D4. Next base: position 2,816 of record NZ_JAMZBD010000362.1, read on the forward strand.
GGCGAGGCGTAGAGGTGGCTCACCCCGAGGGCGGCGAAATCGTCCACGAGCGCCCGGGCGTCGTCGAGGGTGAAATCGCGGTGGAACTGCAGCCGGAGCGTGGCGCGGATCGCGTTCATGGCGTGTCTCCTTCGGGCGCTTCGCGCCGGGCGCGCGTCAACCGCTCGAGGCGCTGGCGCGTTTCGGGGCAGCCGAACAACGTCGCGCTATCCGCGCTCAAGCGGCGGCGCCAGTTGGGGTGGCGCTCGTCGCTGTTGGGCAGGTTGGGCTGCTCCTCGAGTCCAAGGAGATCCTCGACGGGAATCAATGCCAGCGGCGCCGGGGTGGCCGCCAGGTGGTCGAGGCAGGCGTCGATCACTGTCGAGGCGGCCATGTCGGCGGCGTCGAGCCCGGTCGGCG
>NZ_JAMZBD010000363.1:0-3206 GCF_024158685.1 Halomonas sp. 707D4
GGCACGGCTTTCGCTGTTCAACTACGCCCACCTGCCGACGCGCTTCGCCCCCCAGCGGCGCATCGACGCGGCCGAGCTGCCCGGCGCCGACGAGAAGCTCGCCATTCTGCGCAGAAGTATCGAGATGCTCGACCGGGCGGGCTACGTGCACATCGGCATGGATCACTTCGCCCGCCCCGAGGACAGCCTGGCCATCGCCCGGCAAAACGGTACGCTCCAGCGCAATTTCCAAGGCTACTCGAGCCATGCCCAGTGCGACCTGATCGGCCTCGGGGTGTCGGCGATCTCGCGGGTGGACGACGTCTACGCCCAGAACCCGGTGCGTCTGGACGACTACGCCGCCGCCCTCGACGACGGGCGCCTTGCGACCTGCAAGGGCCTGCGCCTGAATGACGACGACCTGATCCGGCGCGAGGTGATCGAGCGGCTGATGTGCGACATGCGCATCGACCTTGCCGCCATCGGCGAGCGCTTCGCGATAGACGCGGCGAGCTACTTCGCGACGTCCCTCGCTGCCCTGGATCAGGCCGAGCGTGACGGCCTGCTCACCCGTGACGGGCTTGTCCTCGAAGCGACCCCGGTGGGCCGGCTTTTGATCCGCCATCTGGCGATGGCGTTCGATACCACCCTGACACAGCAGTCCCCCGCGCGGTACTCTAGGATTTTGTAACCTGGGTTCGACCACGTCGCGGGTATAAAAAAGGAGAAGGTGATGCCGATTTCCGCCAGCCAGCGCCGCTCGCTTGCACAAGCGCCGCGCTGCCAGACCTGCAGCCTGAGTTCGCTGTGCCTGCCTCTGGCGCTGCAGATCGAGGATATCAGCCAGTTCGATGCGATCATCCGCCGCCGCGCGCCGCTGAAGAAGGGCGAGGCGCTGTTTCACCAGGGCGAGCGCTTCTCGAGCGTCTTCGCGGTGCGTTCGGGGAGCCTCAAGCAGGTGACCAGCGAGGGCAACGGAGAAGACCAGCTCACCAACTTCTACCTGCCGAGCGAACTGGTGGGCCTCGACGGCATCGACGACGAGTGCTACCCGGGCAGCGTCGTGGCGCTCGAGACCACCACGGTGTGCGAGATTCCCTTCAAGCACCTGGATGCGCTTTCCGAGGAGCTTCCCGAGCTTCGGGGCCAGCTCTATCGCAGCATGAGCAAGGAGCTGCGCGACGACCGGCGCATGATGCGCCTGCTCTCGCGCAAGACCGCCGACCAGCGCCTGGCCACCTTTCTCACGACGCTGTCGGACCGCTTTCGCCGCCGCGGCTACTCGCCCTACAGCTTCCGCCTCTCGATGGCGCGGGCGGACATCGGCAACTACCTGGGGCTCGCGGTGGAAACCGTCAGCCGTATCCTGAGCCGGCTGCAGAGCCAGCAGGTGGTGGCGGTGTCCGGTCGCGAGGTGAACATTCTCGACATGCCGAGGCTGATCACCCTGGCCGACGAAGAGACGCCGACCTAGACGTTGAAGGCCTGGATGCGCCCGGCCATGAGCTCGGCCTGGCGCTCTTCGAGCCGCTGGAAATCGAACAGCGCACGGTCGGCGAGCTGCGAGGGCGAAACGTTGGTGACCGCCCTGAACATGCTCTCAAGCCGGCCCGGGTACTTCCTGTCCCACTCGGCGAGCATCGCCTTGACGTTCTGGCGCTGCATGTTGGGCTGCGAGCCGCACAGGTTGCAGGGGATGATCGGAAATTCCATCAGCCGCGAGAACTCGGCGATGTCCGCCTCCTTGCAGTAGGCAAGCGGGCGGATGACGATGTTCTTGCCGTCGTCGGACAGAAGCTTCGGCGGCATCGCCTTGAGCGAGCCGCCGAAGAACATGTTCAGAAACAGCGTCTCGAGAATGTCCTCACGGTGGTGGCCAAGCGCGATCTTGGTCGCGCCGATCTCCTCGGCGAAGCCGTAGAGCGAGCCCCGGCGCAGCCGTGAGCAGAGCGCGCAGGTGGTCTTGCCCTCCGGCGTCTTCTCCTTGACCACCGAGTAGGTGTCGCGCTCGAGGATGTGGTACTCCACGCCCTGGGCGTCGAGGTAGCGCGGCAGCACGTGCTCGGGAAAGCCCGGCTGCTTCTGGTCGAGATTCACCGCCACCAGCGAGAAGTTCACCGGGGCGTTGCGCTGCAGGCTGCGCAGGATCTCGAGCATCGTGTAGCTGTCCTTGCCGCCGGACAGGCACACCATCACCCGGTCACCCTCGTCGATCATGTTGTAATCGAGGATGGCGTTGCCCACCTCGCGACGCAGCCGCTTCTGCAACTTGTTGAATTCGCGCTTCTGCTTGGCGTCGTGGTCCGCCGACGCGCTCACTAAGGCGGGGTCGGCAACGACGGGATCGAAATGATCGGGCTGCTGCATGTCGGACTGCTGCATGGTATGGGCACTGCCGGTGATGGAGACGAAGGGCGCCATTCTAGCAAGTCTGCCCGTGTCACCCAATACGCTAGGCGTGCAGGGCAGCGTCGCGCTGCAGGCGCATGTAGAGAAGCGCGCAGGCGCTCGCCTCGCCGAGCAGCGACGCCCCGCCGGGCGCGGGCAGCCGGGAGCGGGCGAGGGCCTCGCCGAAGCTTGCCGGGCCCATGGGCTCCAGGTGGGAGCGACGCAGGGTGCGCTGGTAGAGCTTAGCGACGTCCACCTGGGTGTTGGGCAGCTCGAACCCGAGCCGGTCGCTCAACAGCCGATTGATGGGCGCCATGGCGTCGCAAAGCCCCCACCCCACCACCGGACGATTGCCGATGAACTCGGTCAGCGCGCCGACGTTTTCCGCGCTCGCCGGAAGCAGCGCCGTGGTGCCGTGACGCTGGAGCGTCGCATGCCGCGTGCGGTCCGGGTCGGCCAGGGTGGTCGCCCAGGCGCTGCGGGTGTGCACGCGGCGCTCGTCGAAGACCACTGCCGCCACGCTGAGGATGTCGGCGTCGGCGGTGCGCAACGCCAGCGCCACCAGTTCCTTGCCCAGATAGGGGTGAAACAGCCACTCGAAGGGCGTGCCCATGCAGCGGCGCCGGTCGCTTTCGCGCTTGAACACCGTGCGCAGCGAGCCGCCGAAGAGGGCGAAGTGTCGATCCATGAAACGCATGCCGCTATGAGTACTCCAGGTGGTAACGGTGGCTCAGGCGCGCCTTGAACTCCTTGACGATGTGCAGCGCCTCGCGAAGCAGATCGCGCTCGAGCGACGACAGCGACTGCACCACCACGCGATTGGTCGGGGTGCCGGCACC
>NZ_JAMZBD010000364.1:0-3191 GCF_024158685.1 Halomonas sp. 707D4
GTTCAACGTCTCCACCGCCTCGAGCTTCGTGGCCGCTGCTGGCGGTGCCCACGTGGCCAAGCACGGCAACCGCAGCGTGTCGTCGTCGTCGGGAAGCGCGGACCTGTTCGATATCGCCGGCATCTACCTGGACCTTTCGCCGGAGCAGGTGGCACGCTGCATCGAGCAGGTGGGCGTGGGCTTCATGTTCGCCCCCAACCACCACCCCGCGATGCGTCACGCCATCGGCCCGCGCCGCGAGATGGGCGTGCGCACGCTGTTCAACATCCTCGGGCCCTTGACCAACCCGGCCGGCGCCCCCAACCAGGTGATGGGGGTCTACGCGCCGCACCTGGTCGGGCTGATGGCCGAGGCACTGAAGAAACTCGGCAGCCGCCACGTGCTGGTGGTGCACTCCGAAGACGGGCTCGACGAGATATCGCTGGCAGCCCCCACCCGGGTGGCGGAGCTCAAGGAGGGCGAGATTCGCGAGTACACCGTGACGCCGGAGGAACTCGGCATCGAGCGCCAGAGCCTTGCGAGCCTGAAGGCCGCCAGCGCCGAGGAGAGCCTGCGCCTGGTCAAGGCGGCGCTGGTGGGCGAGGGGCCGGCGGCGGACATCGTCGCCCTCAACGCCGGGGCGGCGCTCTACTGCGCCGGCGTGGCCGATAGCCTCGCCGAGGGCGTGGCCGTGGCTCAGGACGCCCAGGCCTCCAAGCTTCCGCTCGAGAAGCTCAAGGAGCTTTCGCACTTCACCAGCGTGTTCAAAGGATAACCGCATGACGAACCCGGCTACGCCCACCATTCTTTCCCGCATTCTCGCCCGCAAGGACGAGGAGGTCGCCCTGCGTCGCCAGGCGGTGTCCGAGGAGGACCTGCTCGCGCTCGCCGAGAAGCAGAGCGCGCCGCGCGGCTTCGTTGCCGCCCTGAACCGGCGCATCGCGGCCGGCGACCCGGCGATCATCGCCGAGGTGAAGAAGGCCTCGCCCTCGAAAGGCGTGATTCGCGACGCCTATGATCCGGCGGCGATCGCGACGAGCTACGAGGCGGGCGGGGCGGCGTGTCTTTCCGTGCTCACCGATGCGGACTTCTTCCAGGGCCACGAGGACGATTTGATCGCCGCGCGCAGCGCGTGTGCGCTTCCGGTCATCCGCAAGGACTTCATCACCCACGCCTATCAGGTGGCCGAGGCCCGGGCGATCGGGGCCGACTGCATCCTGCTGATCGTGGCGGCGCTGGATGACCAGACGCTGACGTCGCTGCACGCCCGGGCAACGGAGCTCGGCATGGACGTGCTGGTGGAAGTGCACGACGCCGCCGAGCTCGAGCGCGCGCTGGCGCTCGATCTCACCCTCGTGGGCATCAACAACCGCAACCTGCACACCTTCGAGACGGACCTCGACACCACGCTTGCGCTGTTGCCGCGCATTCCCGAGGGCGTCACGGTGATCACCGAGTCCGGCATCCTGACCCGCGACGACGTGACCCGGATGCGCCAGCACCGGGTCGAGGGGTTTCTGGTGGGCGAGGCCTTCATGCGCCAGGACGACCCGGGCCTCGCCTTGAAGGAGCTGTTCTTCTAGGCGCCTTCCGTGCCCGAGCGGCGCTCGCGCAGGCACTTCAAAAGTGCCTGCAGCGGGTGGGCGAGGGCGGTGTCGGAGTAGCGCTTGACCTGGCTGCGACAGGAGTACCCGGTGGCCAGAAGCGTCGCCGGGTCTTTTTCGGCTTCCACCTCGGGCTGCCAGGACTGGGCATAGATCGCCTTCGAGGTCGCGACGTTACGGGTTTCGTGGCCGTAAGTGCCGGACATGCCACAGCAGCCGGTCTCGAGAAGATCGAGTTCTAGACCGAAGGCGGCGAACACCTGCTGCCAGGCGCGCGGGCTGCCCGGCGCGTTGGTCTTCTCGGTGCAGTGGGACAACAGCTTGAAACGCGGCCCCTCGAGGCCCTGGGCAAGGCTCGCCAGGCTCGGGGTGCGGGTCGCCAGCCACTCCTGCAGCAGCAGCACCTGCGGCACGGCCTTCACGCCCAGCGCCTTCACGTACTCCTGGCGATAGGTGAGCGTCATCGCCGGGTCGATCCCCACGAACGGAATCTCGAACTCCGCCAGCGCCCGCAAGCGTTTGGCCTGCTTCTCGGCGGTGCGCTCGAAGGCGCCCAGAAACCCTTGCACCTGAAGCGGCTTGCCGTTGGCCGCATAGGGCATCACGAACACCCGATACTCGAGGCGGGAAAGCAGCTCCACCACGTCGAGCACCATGTCCGCCTCCATGTGGGTGGTGAAGGCGTCCTGCACCAGGATCACGCTCCGGGCGCGCTGGCGCTCGGTGAGCAGCGCCAGCGCCGTCGGGGTGGCCTCGGCCACGCCCCAGGCGCGCAGCTGCTTCTTGACGCTGGCCCGCGACAGGGTGGGCGAGTCGCTCATGCCCACGGCGCGGCGCATCAGCCGCTCCATCCAGCGCTTTTCGATCACCGCGTTGTAGAGCGGCGCCGCCTTGGCGAGCCAGGGCAGGGTGAACTCGGTGGCGCCGATCACGTAGTCGCGCAGCGGGCGCAGGTAGCGACCGTGGTAGACCTCGAGAAACTGCGAACGAAACTGTGGCACGTTGACCTTCACCGGGCACTGGCCGGCGCAGGACTTGCACGAAAGGCACCCGGCCATGGCGTCATACACCTGGTGCGAGAAATCGTGGTGCTGCTCGCGGCTGAGCGAGTTCCTGATCCGCCCGGGCAGGTGCTTGAGAAAGCCGAGACCACGCTCGCTTTTCTTCTTGCGCGACTCCTCGACCACGTCGATGCCGGCATCCGACTGCAGGCGCAGCCACTCGCGCATCAGGCTCGCCCGGCCCTTGGGCGAGTGGATGCGGTCGCGCGTCGCCTTCCAGGAGGGGCACATGGGATCATCGACGTCGTAGTTGTAGCAGGCGCCGTTGCCGTTGCAGTAGACCGCCGCGTCATAGGCCTGCCAGGCGCGCTCGTCGATGGTGCGGTCGAGCTCGCCGCGCAGCGCCACGCCGTCGATGGCGAGAAGCTCCGGGTCGCGGTCGACGGCGATCGCCTCGCTGCTCTTGGCGGGCGTGGCGATCTTGCCCGGGTTGAGCTGGTTGTAGGGGTCGAAGGCCGCCTTGATCCGCTGGAGCGCCGGGTAGAGCTCGCCGAAAAAGCGCGGGGCGTACTCCGAGCGCACGCCCTTGCCGTGCTCGCCCCACAGC
>NZ_JAMZBD010000365.1:0-3190 GCF_024158685.1 Halomonas sp. 707D4
CCGCGGGTGTGTATAATGGCCGCTTGAGCTGGTGGCTGATGGTCGGCCCGCCCCGGGAGCTTCCCGGCACCGGCTGGCTGCAGGCGCGCTTCAACGAAGACGCGCTGAGCCCACGCCAGCGCCGGCGCGTGCTGGCCGGCTGCGACAGCGGCGCCCGGGATACCGGCCCGGTGGTGTGCAGCTGCCACCAGGTGGGGCGGCAAACGATCGTCGCGGCGATCCACGAAGGCGATCGAAGCGTCGAGGCGCTGGGCGCGCGGCTTGCCTGCGGCACGCAGTGCGGAAGCTGCCTGCCGGAGATTAAATCACTACTGGAAGAGGAGCGGGGCCGTGCGCGTACTCAACAAGCACCTGCGACACAAATGGCCTGAAGCGCTTGCGCGCGTTGGCCGCCACCTTTGGGCCTCGGTCACGCCGGCGAAAAAAGAGCGGCTTTGCCTGCCCACTCGCGGCGAGTGCGAAAGGGGCACGGTGTATCTGGTCGGCGCCGGCAGCGGCGATGTCGAGCTTCTCACCCTCAAGGCCGCGAGACTTCTGATGCAGGCCGACGCCGTGGTCTATGACCGGCTGGTGGATGACGACGTGCTGGCCTTGATCCACCCCGGCGCCGAGCGCTACTACGTGGGCAAGAGCCGTGGCCACCACAGCGTCCCCCAGGCGGAGATCGGCGCGCGGCTGGTTTCGCTTGCCCGGGCGGGCAAGTCGGTGGTGCGTCTGAAAGGTGGCGACCCGGGCGTGTTCGGGCGCATGGGCGAGGAGCTCGCCGTCCTTGGCGAGGCCAACATCCGGGCCTGCATCGTGCCGGGCATCACCGCCGCCTCGGCGGCGGCGGCGGGCATGGGCATTCCACTAACCGATCGTGGCCACGCCCAGCAGCTTCGCTTCATCACCGCCCAGCTCTGCCGTGAAGGCGGCGCGCCGGACTGGTCGGCCCTTGCCCGCAAGGACGAGACCCTGGTGTTCTACATGGGGCTGTCGAAAGTCGAGGCGATCTGCCACAGCCTGCGCCAGGCGGGGCTGCCGGACGACTGGCCGGTCATGCTGGTCGCCAACGCAAGCCAGGTCGAGCAGCAATCGCTTCTCGGCACGCTCGAGAGCATGCCCGCGAAGCTCGCTGCCCACCCGCTGCCGTCGCCGTGTCTGATCGTGGTGGGCAGCGTGGTGCGCATGGTGGCGCAGAGCCCCGCGGCGCACTCAGCGGGCATCGTCGAAACGGTCGACCCGGCGTAGCGTCGGGAAGAGTTTCATCCAGGCGCCGACCACGGCGAGCGTGCCCACGCCGCCGATCAGCGCGGCGGGTACCACCCCGAAGGCCGAGGCCATGCTGCCGGCGCGGAACTCGCCAAGCTCGTTGCTCGAGCCGATGAACAGCATATTGACCGCGTTCACCCGCCCGCGCATCTCGTCGGGCGTGGCCAGCTGGATCAGCGTCGTGCGCACGTAGACGCTGACCATGTCCGCCGCGCCCGCCACCAGCATGGCGAGCATCGAGACCCAGAACAGCGTCGAGAAGGCGAACACCAGGTTCGCCAGCCCGAACACCGCCACCGCGGCGAACATCACGTGCCCCGCCCGGCGGGTGATGCCCTTCACCCCCAGATAGAGCCCCATCAACAGTGCCCCCACGGCGATCGCGCTGCGCAGTGCCCCGAGCCCTTCGGAGCCGACCTGCAGCACCTCCTGGGCGTAGATGGGCAGAAGCGCCACCACGCCGCCGAGCAGCACCGCGAACAGATCCAGCGAGATCGCCCCGAGAATGATCGGCTGGTGGCGAATGTAGCGGATGCCTGCCGAGAAGCGCTGCCAGGCGGTGCTCTCGAGCGCCGCCACCTTTTCCACGTAGCGCACCGGTACCAGCATCAGTAGCGCCAGCGCCACGACGAAGCAGCCCAGGCACACCGCGTAGGCCAACCGCCCTCCACCGAGGGCGAAGAGCACCCCACCCAGCAGCGGCCCGCTGATCACGGCCACCTTCATGATCGAGCTGTTCAGCGCGATGGCCTGGGCAAGCTGCGAGCGCGGCACCAGGTTGGGCAGCATGCTCTGCAGGGTGGGCGCGGTGAACGCCCGGGCGCAGCCGAACAGGGCCAGTACCAGATAGATCGGCACGACGCTCTGCGGGCTCGTCTGGGTGATCAGCAGCAGCAGCGCGCTGCATAGCCCTTGGGCCGCCCAACTGAGCTGCAGGATGCGCTTGCGGGGAAAGCGGTCCACCACGTCGCCCGCCGGCAGCAGCAGAAGCACCATGGGAATGAATTGAGCAAGGCCGACGTAAGCCAGCGACATCGCATCGCGGGTGATGGCGTACACCTGCCAGGCCACCACGATCGCCTGGATCTGCATGGCGAAGACGGCGAACAATCGCGACAGTAGAAAGCTCAGGAAACCGGGCTGGCGATGAAGGGGCAGAGGGGCGTCGTCGTGTGGGAGCATGGCGGGCTTGTGGTTAGCAGGCGAAGGGATCAGTCTACCTCAGCGGCACATCACGCGCCTTAGATGAATGAGCAAGGGTTGAAGTCTCGGTGGGTCGCCCCATATCCACTTGACGTCGATGGCACACGTACGTGCCGTACTGGAAAAGGAGGACGAATCATGGCCGCAAGCACTCTGCCCAACCCCGGTCTCGGCACTTACCGCCTGGAAGGCGACACTCTCAAGCAGGCCATTCATGCCGCGCTCGAGGCGGGCTACCGGCATATCGACACCGCCCAGTTCTACGCCAACGAGGAAACCGTCGGTGAAGCGCTGCGTGACAGCAGCGTTCCCCGCAGCGATATCTTCCTGACGACCAAGGTGTGGTTCGACCGTCTGACACCGAGCGATCTCAGAAAGAGCGTGGACGAGTCGCTTGCCCGCCTCAAGACCGACTACGTGGATCTGCTGCTGATCCACTGGCCGTCACCGAACGACGACGTGCCGATGCGCGATTATCTCACCGCGCTCAAGGAAGTGAAGGCCGAAGGCAAGGCGCGTCATATCGGCGTCTCCAACTTCACCATCGCCCAGATCGACGAGGCGGTCGGTATCCTCGGCAAGGGCGAGATCCTCACCAATCAGATCGAGGTGCATCCGTTCCTTCAGAACCGCCGTCTGGTGCAGCACTGCCAAGACCTGGGCATCGAGATCACCGCCTACATGCCGCTGGCGGGCGACGTGGTGGACCGCTTTCCCCGCAAGCGCATCCTGCAGC
>NZ_JAMZBD010000366.1:0-3160 GCF_024158685.1 Halomonas sp. 707D4
CTACATGAGAGGGCGAGCCGGAAACGATTTCGGTAGTGCCGTGACCGGGGATGGGACAGCGGTGCAGGTCGTCTTGGCGGGCGATGGATTTCATCGGCAGATTTCCCATTGACCATCGCGTTGGATGAAGTAAAGTCTGACGAAACTGGCTTGGTGTTCTTGTCCTGCATGACCAAATGCGATGGGCACATTGACCCCTTCCGTTGTCAGCCAAGCGACTCGATTGTCCGCCGCTAAGTTCAACTTCATGGGCTCTTCTGGAAAAGGATCGAGTTCAAACAAATTCGGGTTATCAAAAAACATATCATAGCTTGCTCGCTGGCGCACATAAGCTTCGGATTCACCAGAGGCTAGCGCCAGTTCTTCAATCATGGTGCTGGAAGCATTCATGAGCGCATCGTTATTCCTTGCTTCAAATAAGGCATGTAGTCGACGATACTCTCGGGCTAGGCTATCGCGCACCGCATCCGTATTACTTAATATATCTCCTTTCTCCCAGCACCAAATTGGCATTTGCTGATGATTATTGAATACCACTTCCAAAGTGTCATAATCTTCAAATCTTTTAAATTCGATATCACTTTGTAAAGGTTGCAAAGGAGCACCCGGATCCAAAAATACGACTTCAGGGTCAGCATCATTTTGCCCCGGCTTCATGACAACATCGAAAGCAGAGCTGGCTTCCGTATTAGGGTTTTGACCTGGCTCCCAATATAATAGTGAAATTTTTAACTCGCTATCCGGCTCATATTGCATTGGCCATGAGTTAAGGTTCACCTTATTTCTTCCATTTTTAATGTACTGTGAAACAGGCAATCGAGTATCTAAATCACTTGGTGTGCCGGTAAAATTTAATAAAATATCTTGAATACGCATTGAACTAGGAACGCCGTCTACAGACCAGCGAACACCAAAGTGGTACTGTTGGCTTTCAACTTCCTGCGCCATTGCACTCGCCTCCATTAAAAGAAATATTAATAACAGCTTCGTCAATATTTTTTTCATGAGAATGGTATAAACTCCCCGTTATAACCCTCTGCAAGAGGATAAGTGTTAGTATTTTCTGAATCCTCAACCCAGTCAACTGAAGTAGAGTTCAGGATAACTTGGCGAGAACGTGAACTTCTTGATTCACCGCCCGCACCAGGACGACGATCACCAGACTCCACATTCAATTTCTTGTAAGATTTAATCTTTAAAGAAGCTCCTTTGTGATAAAGCTGATACCCCCAGCGCCCTTCGTCTGTTTTAATTTGAATGCCACCTTCGGTAACGACTTCAGCCTCGTATTTGAATACATGTCTATCAGTGATAATCGAATCAAAATAGCCAATAATACCGCCCATGGCTTTAGCAGTAAGTTTGATCTCAACCTGACCTCTGACAGTGGATTCGTCGAATTTTCCCTCATGAAAATCGTAAACGCCTCCAAGCAGTTCATCGGCAGTAGCGTCCTCCGATGCCTGGAATCCTGCTCCAAGCGAGATTTCCATGAAAAGCGAAGGGTCAATTTGATATTGGGCAACAAGAAGGTTTCTACCTGTTTCCGCATCTTCCAAGAATGTGACTAACGTATGGGCCGCTGCTCCTAAAGGAGTAACAACGGGTAGCCTTCTTAATGCACGTTTCAGCGCTAGATAAATATCGACCTTGACGCCAAATGCAAAATCCAACGAAAGGCCTACATCTAGCTTCCATGTAAGCTCGGGGCCTGCATCCTGCTCAACCTGTTCGCTCTCGACTTGTATACTTAGCTTTGGGCCTACCGTAAAAATATTGGCTAATTTATTTGAATCCTGTTCGGCGCTCAAGTTCTTTGCCAAACGCTTGGCATTAGTTGTCAGCGATTCAATGAATCGATCAATTGAACTCGCTTGCTGCCGAGCATTTTGTTGCCTGCGAAGCGATGGGGCACTATCGTAGGTCGAGGTTTCGCTACGATATTTCCCTACCTGAATATTCTTGGTGTTGCTGCCGCAAGTCACGCCTATTTCTGCATCGACTTGCCACCCCTGCTCGTGCGTGACCTGTCTGGGGTTACTCCCCATATCCAGCTCACCTCGTAAGCGCCTAGCTTCGCTTCGTGGGATATTCTCGGTGCCTATTTGAGGCGGCTGTACACTCACTTTCCCATTGAATTTCAGGCTGGGTACGGTAACGGAGGTAAAAAGAAAATCTTTGGTGCCGTCGTAGCTGATCCTGAATTGCTCCTCCTTCGCCATGATGCCTCGATTCATGATGGTATCGAGAATAATCACAGCCGCCTCGAAGGCAAGGCCATAGTCACCCAATCGGGGGATATTGGTCAGAGAAGAACGTGGATTCGTTTCGACGATAAAAGGTATTGCAGTGCCCGAATTAATGGTCGTGCCGTTCAGCTCTCCTGTCCAATAGAGCGTATGTGCCTGATGAGGGCACTCATCCTCGAGCGTGATCGTCACGGTACCTTCATCCTTGAACGTCGAACCGTTCAAGAACCCCTCGAAACTCAATTCTCCCGCTACCGCCTGATCGGCCACGAAATAGATCTTGCAGTCGGTATCATCCAGCTCATTGCCTCCCTGCAGCACGACCCGGGCATTACTCCCCCCGTGGCAGACAACCTCGACCTGTTTGATACAGGGCGTTTTCGAGGCACATTCCACACAGATTTCCCCCAACTCTGGATCCTGGAGGCTTTCTCCGTCAGAGGGTTCCGAGGGAATGGGACTTCCTGTTAACGGCTCCCCGCCTCCCTTGAGGTATTCTCGGTACGAATAATTAATCGCTTGATCCTGAAAGACGGGAGTCGCCGCGTAATCATCGCTATACGCCATGGCATCCAGTATTCGACGCCGTTCATTCTCCGGGCGTATAAAACTTTCGGGTTGGTTTTGTACCAGATACGCCATGTCTTCAAGAGTCGGCTGGTAACTCATGACCGTTCCTCATTCACGATGGGCCGATAGTTGTCTTGCTGCATGTCACCTTCCTCATGACGATACGAAGCGAGGAGCGCATGCCGAATGCGTCCACGGGGCAGCCAGGTTTCCAGTTGATCCCGCTTTCGCCAGGCGGCCAGCTTGGAATTCCCCAGGATTCGCTGGGCTTCTGCCTGCCCTTCAGGAAAGGCGTGTCCGAACTCGATGACGCACTTCGCCAAGGTGCGTACCTGCTTTTT
>NZ_JAMZBD010000367.1:0-3150 GCF_024158685.1 Halomonas sp. 707D4
GCGCTGCCCTCTGCACTCAGCGCCGGGTAGGCCTCCACGCGAATGCCCGCCTGGGTGGTCACCCGCGAGGCCGGAAGCGGCGTCTCGGGCAGCGCGTCGAGCGTCGGCGCCTGGCTGGCTTCTCGAGCCAGCGCCTGGGCGCCCTGGCTTGCCGCCAGCTCGAAGCGCTTCTCGAGCGCGCGCAGGTCGCGCCCCTGGCCCAGGGTCTTGCCGGCGTGATCCACCACCCGCACGTTCATGATCAGGTGTGGCTCGAGCAGATCCAGGCGCCAGTCGTCCGCGTGCACGCGGGTGCCGGTACGCTTGCGCAGAAACTCGCCCAGCGCCTCGGTCAGCGGGCGCTCGTCAGGCACCAGCACCTCGAGGGCGGCGTCCACCCAGTCGGGAATCGGCACCACCTGGCGGCGGATGCTCTTGGGCAGCGACTTCAGAAGCGCAATGCACTTCTCGCGCAGAAGCCCCGGCACCACCCAGTCGAGCGCGGCCACCGGCAGCTGCGAGAGCATCGCGGCGGGCACGGTCAGGGTGACGCCATCGTCCTCGGCCTGCGGGTCGAAGTGGTAGCTCACCGGATACGCTACCCCGGCGATGGTCAGGTGGTCCGGGTACTGGGCCTGGGTGACGTCCTCGGCGGCGCGCGCCTTTAGCGTCTCGATATCGAATTTCAAAAGCGCCGGCGTCTCGCCCTCCGCCTGCTTGCGCCAGTGCTCGAAGCCGCGGCCGTTGACGATGTCACCCGGAATGCGCTCGTCGTAGAAGGCGTAGAGCGTCTCCTCGTCGACCAGGATGTCGCGCCGGCGCGCCCGCTCCTCGAGCGCCTCGACCTCGTCGATCAGCGCCCGGTTGTGGGCGAAGAACGCACCCCGGGTGCGAAACTCGCCTTCGACCAGCGCCCGGCGAATGAAGATCTCTCGCGAGGTGACCGGGTCGATGGGGCCGAAATTGATGCGCCGGCGGGCGACGATCGGAAGGCCGAACAGCGTCACCTGCTCGAAGGCCACCACCTGGGCGCGCTTCATCTCCCAGTGCGGCTCGCTGTAGCTGCGCTTGACCAGGTGCGTGGCCTGAGGCTCGATCCACTCCGGGTCGATGCGCGCCACGGTGCGGGCGTAGAGCTTGGTGGTCTCGACCAGCTCGAAGGCCATCACCCACTTGGGCGTCTTCTTGGCGAGCCCCGAGCCCGGGTGGATGAAGAACTTGCGGTTGCGTGCCCCCAGGTATTCGCGGTTCTCGAGCAGGTTGCCGATGTTCGACAACAGCCCCGACAGCAGCGCCTGGTGGAGCTTACCGGAGGTCTTGCGCCTTGCCTGGCGCGCCTCCTCCTCGCTTTCATCCTCGTTGACCGGCGGCGGACCCGGCACCTCGATGTCCATGTCGCGCAGCAGCTGCCTGAGCTGGCGGAAGGTGTCGTGCCACTCGCGCATGCGCAGATAGTTGATGTAGTGCTCGCGACACCAGCGGCGCAGCTGGTTGCCGGAAAGCGCCCCGCGGGCGTTCTCGATGCCGTGCCACAAATTCAAGAGCGCGACGAAGTCCGAGTCCGGATCGCGCCATTTCTGGTGGGCCTGGTCGGCGGCCTGGCGCTTGTCCGCCGGGCGCTCGCGCGGGTCCTGGACGGCCAGCGCCGAGACCACGATCAGCACGTCGCGAAGGCTCTGGCGCGCCGCCCCTTCGAGCACCATGCGCGCCAGGCGCGGGTCGATGGGAAGCCTTGCCAGCTTGCGCCCCAGCGGGCTGATGCGCTCCCGGGCATCCACCGCGCCGAGCTCGAACAGAAGCCGAAAGCCATCCTTGACGAAGCGAGCGTCCGGCGGGTCGACGAAGGGGAACTCCTCGATGCTGCCGAGCTTCAAGGAGAGCATCGAGAGAATCACCGAGGCGAGATTGGTGCGCTGGATCTCCGGGTCGGTGAAGGCCGGCCGCGACAGGAAGTCCTCTTCATCGAAAAGGCGAATGCACACGCCTTCGGCGATCCGCCCGCAGCGCCCCTTGCGCTGGTTGGCGCTGGCCTGACTCACCGGCTCGACGGGCAGGCGCTGGATCTTGGCGCGGTAGCTGTAGCGGCTGATGCGCACCAGTCCCGGGTCGACCACGTAGCGGATGCCGGGCACGGTGAGCGAGGTCTCCGCCACGTTGGTGGCCAGCACGATGCGCCGCCCCCGGTGCGGGGCGAACACGCGGTTCTGCTCCTCGTTGGAGAGTCGGGCGTAGAGCGGCAGGATCTCGGTGCCCTTGAAGTCCGCCCGGCGCAGCGTATCGGCGGTCTCGCGGATCTCGCGCTCGCCGGGCAGAAAGATCAGCACGTCGCGCGGGCCATGCAGCCAGCCACGCTCGCGCTCGAGCGTCTCGATCTCGGCGATCGCCTGAACGATGCCCTCCTGCAAGGTGCGATCCGCCTCGTCCTCCTCGCCTCTGACCAGTGGCCGGTAGAGCACGTCGACATCGAAGGTGCGCCCGGACACCTCGACCACCGGCGCGGGCGCCTCCTCGCGGCCGAAGTGCGCGGCGAAGCGCTCCACGTCGATGGTCGCCGAGGTGATGATCACCTTGAGATCCGGGCGTTTGGGCAACAGGCGTTTGAGGTAGCCGAGCAGGAAGTCGATGTTGAGGCTGCGCTCGTGGGCTTCGTCGATGATGATCGTGTCGTAGCGCCACAGCATCGGATCGTGCTGGGTCTCGGCCAGCAGGATGCCGTCGGTCATCAGCTTGACCAGCGTCGTGGCCGCGCTCTGGTCGGTGAAGCGCACCTGGTAGCCGACCTGCTCGCCCAGCGGCACCTGGAGCTCTTCGGCCAGGCGCGTGGCCACGCTGCGCGCGGCGAGTCGCCGCGGCTGGGTATGGCCGATCAGGCCGCGACGGCCACGGCCGAGCTCGAGGCAGACCTTGGGCAGCTGGGTGGTCTTGCCCGAGCCGGTCTCGCCGGCCACCACCACGACCTGATGATCGCGCAGCGCCGCCAGGATGTCCTCGCGACGCTCGACCACCGGAAGCTCGGCAGGGTAGTCGAGCGTCACGCGCGCGGCGCTTCGCGCGGCGTAGTGGTTTCGGGCCGTTTCCAGCTCGCGGTGCAGCTTGACAAGGCCCTGATCGATCGGCTTGGCCTCGCGAAGCCGCCGCCTCAGCCCCTCGATGCGCTGCGCCAGGCGCTGG
>NZ_JAMZBD010000368.1:0-3137 GCF_024158685.1 Halomonas sp. 707D4
TCACTGAACAGCGCATCCGCGATCAGGATCTGGGAACCATCGAGGACGTGCTGACCAACACCACCGGGATCTCCACGCGCAACGTAGACAGCGAGCGGGTCAGTTTCTCCTCCCGCGGTTTTCGCATCAACAGCTACCAGTACGACGGCATTCCCACGCTCAACCGCGACGGCCGCTGGTACTTCGGCGAAGGCCGACTGAACACGGCGATCTACGATCGCGTCGAGGTCATTCGCGGCGCCAATGGGCTGACCACCGGCTCCGGCAACCCCGGCGCCTCGGTCAACTTCGTGCGCAAGCGCGCCGACAGCCGCGAGTTCGAAGGCTCCGTTTCCGGCACGCTCGGCAGTTGGGACAAGCGCGGCACGACGGTGGATCTCGCAACGCCGCTCTCCGCCTCCGGTGATGTGCGCGGGCGCTTCATCGGCGGCTATGAGGAAGGCGGTGCGTTTCTGGATCGCGAAGACAAGCGGCGCACCTTCGGCTACGGCGTGATCGACGCCGATGTCACCGACTCGACCACCGTATCGCTGGGATTCGACTACCAGGACAGCCACACCTCATCGCCCACCTGGGGCGGGCTTCCGCTCTGGTTCGACGATGGCACGCCGACCGACTTTTCGCGCTCGTTCAGCGTTGCGCCGACCTGGTCCTACTACGACTTCGAGTCCGAAAAGGTCTTCGCCGAGCTTGCCCACCGGTTCGACAACGGTTGGCAGGCGCGTATTGTGGGCACCCACGAAGAGACCGACATGGACGGCAAGCTCGCCTACCCCTACGTCGAGGGCACCCTGCCCAACCGGGTGGACGGCAGCGGCGTCTTCTTTTATACCGGCTGGAACCGCGGCCACCGCGAGGTCGACTCCGTCGACGCCCAGGCCAGCGGCCCCTTCACTCTGCTCGGCCGTGAGCACGAGCTGGTCATCGGCGGCAGCTACAGCGACCAGACCAACGACTACGAGAACACCTTCATCGATGGCTTCGAGGTCGCAGACTTCAATGACTGGAACGGCGCGGCCCCCAACGAAGGCTGGGCTGCCTTCGAGCCATCCGAGGCATCCAGCACCCGTCAAAAGGCGATCTACTCCGCGGCACGGTTCTCGCTTGCCGACCCGCTTTCACTGATCGTGGGCGCCCGCTACACCGAGTGGAAGGGCATGACCGAGTTCCGTAGCCTCGATCGACAGAGCAAGTACGAAATCACGCCCTACGGCGGGCTGGTGTTTGATTTCGACGATACCTACTCGGCGTTCGCCAGCTACACCGAGATCTTCGAGCCGCAGAACTATCGCGATCTGGGCGGAAGCTATCTCGACCCGGTCCAGGGCAAGAATTATGAAACCGGCTTGAAAGCCGCCTGGTTCGACGGGCGCCTGAACGGCTCGTTCTCGGTGTTTCGCATCGAGCAGGACAACGTTGCCGCCGCCCTACCCGGGCTTCCCGGCCAACGGGAGACGTTCTACGAAGCCGTCGAAGGCGTGGTCAGCGAAGGGTTCGAAGTGGAACTCAGCGGCGCGGTCACCGAGGATCTGGACATGACCGTGGGCTACTCCCATTTCACCGCCAAATCCGATGAAGACAACTTCAACCTCAACCAGCCGCGCTCGCTGTTCAACCTGTTCGCCAGCTACACGGTACCCCAGACCCCGGAACTCACCCTGGGCGGCGGACTCAACTGGAGCAGCAAACTGGTGGCGGACAACCTGACCACGCCGGCCGGCATTCCGACCCGCTTCGAGGAAGGCAGCTACACCCTGGCCAACCTGTTCGGACGCTACCGGTTCACGGAGGACCTCAGCTTGCAGGTCAACCTCAAGAACCTGTTCGACGAGAAGTACTACAGCAACGTGGGTGGCTACGGCGTTTACGGCGAGCCGCGCAGTATTTCGACGACGCTGCGCTACGACTTCTAAGCGACACGCGCCTCCTGGCCGCCCGGGCATGCCCCGGGCGGCCGCTTTTTGAAAGGAAACGTCCATGCACGTCCTCAAACGACTCAAGGCCTTCGGCCTGACGGCGCTGGCCGCGACGGCCCTGCCGGTTGCGCCGGCCGGCGCCGCGGACTACCCGTTGAGCATCAATCATGCGCTGGGCACCACCGTGCTCGAAAAGGCGCCCGAGCGTATCGCCACCGTCGCCTGGGCGAACCACGAGGTGCCGCTGGCACTCGGCGTGGTACCGGTGGGATTCGCCGCCGCCAACTTCGGCGTCAACGACCAGAGCGGCCTGCTGCCCTGGGTCGCCGTGCGCCTGGAGACGCGGGGCGGGCCCGCCCCGCCGCTGTTCGATGAAGGCGACGGCATCGACTTCGAGGCCGTGGCGGCGAGCCGCCCGGACGTGATTCTGGCCGGCTACTCCGGGCTCAGCCAGAGCGACTACGACACGCTCAGCCAGATCGCTCCGGTGGTGGGCTACCGCGAAGGCCCCTGGGCGACGAGCTGGCGCGAAATGATTCGCCTGAACAGCGCCGGCATGGGCATGGCGGAAGAAGGCGATGCGCTGATTGGTGAGCTCGAGGCGCGGATTCGCGAGACCGCCGCGCGCTACCCGGAACTCGACGGCAAGACCGCCATGTTCGTCACGCACCTCGACCCGGGTAACCTGGGGCGAATCGCCTTCTATTCGGATAACGACGCCCGCGTGCAGTTCTTCCACGATCTCGGCCTCGTCTCGCCCCAGGTCGTGCTCGACCACTCCGCCGAAGGCCAGTTCTCCGGCGCCATCAGCGCCGAGCTGATCGACGCGCTCGACGATGTGGATATTCTGGTCACCTACGGCGGCGAGTCACTGCTGAATGAGCTCGAGGCCAACCCGCTCACCTCGCGCCTGCCCGCCGTGGAAAACGGTGCGGTCGTGATGCTCGACGACAGCCCCCTGGGCACCGCCGCCAACCCGACCCCGATGTCGATTGACTGGGTACTGGATGACTATGCAAGGCTTCTCGCCGACGCCGCGCGCAAGGCCGAGTGACGCGGCCCCCGCGCGCCCAAGCGCCCAGCGCCGGTACCTGGCCAGGCGCCTGACCGGCGCGGCGCTACTAGTGGCGCTTTTGATCGGGGCCGCGGCGCTCTCGATCGCGCTGGGCGCACGCAGCGTCGGCTGGCCACGGCGGCGTCGCCCACGCTCTGCACCTGGCC
>NZ_JAMZBD010000369.1:0-3107 GCF_024158685.1 Halomonas sp. 707D4
TTCTTCCTCAAGCCGATCTTCGGCATTCTGCTCACGATCACGATGCTGCTGGGCGGGCTGTTCGCCTACTCGGCGCTGGTCAAGGAGGCGCTGCCGGCGCTCGACATTCCCCAGGCGAGCATCACCACGACCTGGGCCGGGGCGGACCCGCGCTCGGTGGAATCCGAGATCACCGACCGCATCGAGGACGAGATCACCACGCTCAGCGGCGTCAACTCGGTCAACAGCGCCTCCTTCGATTCGCTGTCGGTGATCTCCGTCGAGTTCGATGCCTCCGTCGATACCACCGACGCCATGACCCGGCTGCGCGCCGCGGTGGCGGACGCGGAGTCCGGTTTTCCCTCCGAGGTCGAAAGCCCCAACATTCGCCAGAGCTCGGTGGATGACCGGCCGATTCTGACGCTGGCGCTGCACGGCAACGCCGACTCGGTGACCCTCAACCAGACCGCCCGGCAGATTCGCGACGCGCTGGAGCGGGTGCAGGGCGTCAACGAGGTCAACATCGGCGGCGAGCGCGAGGATATCGTGCAGATCCTGCTCGACCCGGCGCGGCTGCTGGCACTCGGCCTGTCGCCCACGCTCATCCGCGATGCGGTGCAGCAGGCCAATATCGAGCAGCCCTTCGGCGAGGTGCGAAGCCAGAACATGGGCGCCGTGGTGCGCCTGGAAGGCCGCTTCTCCGATATCGACGACCTGCGCGCCCTGCCGGTGGTGCGCCTCGAGAACAACCAGAGCTCGCGGGCGCTGACGCTGGGCGAGGTCGCCACGGTCTCGCGCATGCAGGAAACCGAAACCTCGCGCGCCTTTTTCAGCGAGCGGGGCGACGACTTCGACGCGTCGCTCGAAATCTCCATCACCAAGGCGCCGGGTGCGGATACCGTACAGCTGGTCGAACGCATTCGCGCCACGCTCGCCGACCTCGAGGCGGCCAATACCTGGCCCGAGCAGGTCGAGTACTCGGTGCTTCAGGACGATGCGGTCCAGATCTGGGACTCGCTGACCGAGGTGTTCGTCAGCGCGATGCAGACCATGGTGGTGGTGTTCATCATCCTGTTCGTCACCATTTCCTGGCGCGAGGCGATCGTCGCGGGGCTGGCGGTACCCGTCACCTTCGCCGGCGTGCTCTTGGTGGTGTGGCTGTTCGGCTACTCGCTCAACGAGCTGGTGATCATCGGCATGGTGATCGCGCTGGTGATGATCATCGACGTCTTCATCATCCTGATGGAGGGGCTGCACGACGAGATCTACCGCAACGGCTGCACCTTCGGCCAGGCGGTGCTGGTCACCGTGCGCCGCTACACGGTGCCGATCTTCGCCGCCCAGGTGACCACGCTTCTGGCCATGGCGCCGCTGATGTCGATCGGCGGCACCATGGGCGAGTTCATCCGCGTGCTGCCGACGACGATCATCATCTGCCTGGTGCTCTCCTTCGTGGTGGCGATGCTCTGCGCGGTGCCGCTCTCGCGGGGGCTTCTGGGCAAGCAGCGCCGCCCGGACGGGGAGGAGAAACTCGGGCTTGCCGACCGCGTCACCCAGCGCGCCGTTGCAGGGCTGGAGGGCTGGAGCAACCGTCATATCGTGGCCAGCCGCGTTCGCGCCTGGCTTTGGGTGCTGGGGGCGGTGGCGCTGTTCGTGGTCGCGATCGTGGCGTTCACCCAGTCGCGGCTGGAGCTCTTCCCGGCGGCGGACGGCGAGCGCCTGGGCATCAACATCGAGCTTCCCCCCACCGCGCCGCTGGAAACCTCCCAGGAGGTGGCCGATCAGGTCGGCGAAATGCTGCGCGAGAAGCCCTACTTCGAGAGCATCATCAAGCTGGTGGGGCTCAAGAGCCCGTTCGCCGGCGGCTCTGCGGCCACGTCGCTGCAGCCCAGCGAAGCCGAGAACTACATCGGCTTCTCGGCGATGTTCAAGGCGCGCGAAGCGCGGGACGCCGACTCCTACGTGCTGGCGGAGTCGCTGCGCGAGGAGCTTGCCGCGTATCTTGCGCAAAACGTCGCCGGCGCCGAGCTTCTGGTGGTGCCGGAAAGCAGCGGCCCCTCGCCCGGCGACCCCATCGAGATACAGCTGGTGGGCGGCAGCATGGAGACGCTCAAGGCGCTCTCGCTGGAGGTGCAGCAGGTGCTCTCCTCGACGCCGAACGTGGTCGACGTGCGCGACAACCTGGGCGCGCCGCAGCCGCAGCTGGCGCTGCGCCCCGACCGCGACGCGATGAGCTTTTTCGATATCTCCTACGACGAGCTGGCCTCGCAGATCCGTATCGCCTACAGCTCGGACATCATCGGCACCTTCGCTACCTCCGACGACACCGACGATATCGATATCCGCCTGGGCACGCAGTGGCCGAGCCGGCCCGGCGAAGCCGGCGGGCCGAGCAACGTCGAGGAGTTCTCGCAGGTGCGCGCCTATCTTTCCGACGGCGGCTCCATCGCCATGTTCCAGCTGTTGAACCCGTCGCAGTCCGAAGGCGCGATCGCCATTTCCCACGTCGACGGCGAGCGGGCGCTGACGGTGTTGGCCAAGAACCAGGGCCGCACCGTCACCGAGATCATGAACGACGTCGCCCCGCGCCTTGCGGAGCTGCAGCAAGACTGGCCCGCCGGCTACCGGGTGAACGTGGGCGGCGAGTCCGCCGAGACCGCCGACACCGTCGGCTCGATCGGGATCGCCATGGTCGTGGCCATCGTGCTGGTCGTCGGGGTGCTGGTGATCGTGTTCAGCAGCTTCCGCCAGGCGCTGATCATCTTCGCCACCATGCCGCTGGCGATCATCGGCACCGCCATCGGCTTCTGGGCGTTCGGCATCTCGTTCTCGTTCTTCGCCATGATCGGGCTGGTGTCGCTGATCGGGATCGCGATCAACAACGGCATCATCATGGTCGACACCATGAACAGCTTCTTGAAGGAGGGCATGAACGTGGCCGAAGCCGCCTCGGCGGGCGCGGCGAGGCGCCTGCGCCCGCTGCTGACCACCGCGGTGACCACGATCGTGGGGCTGGTGCCGCTTGCCATCAGCAGCGAAAGCTACCGACCGCTGACGCTGGTGATCATCTTCGGGCTGATCTCGGCCACACTGCTGGCGCTTCTGGTGGTGCCGGCGCTCTACTACCT
>NZ_JAMZBD010000370.1:0-3097 GCF_024158685.1 Halomonas sp. 707D4
GGGTCATGGTGAGCTTCATCGGCATCGACGGCGTGAAGATGCTCTCGAATCTCGGCGGCCTGCCGGCGCTGGTCATCGTCCTGATCGCCACCGGGTCGCTCTGGGTCTGGCTCAAGCATCCGGAGCGCCTGGACATTCCTACCTCATCCACCAGCCAAGAGCGTGCTTCATGAATATCAAGCAGGAGTTCCCTCATCGCGTCCGCGAACTGGAAAACGTCTGGATACCGCTTGCCGACGGCACTCGCCTGGCGGCGCGTATCTGGATGCCCGACGACGCCGACGCGGCGCCGGTACCGGCCATCCTCGAGTACCTGCCTTACAGAAAGCGTGACGGTACGGCGATTCGTGACGAGCTGACCCACCCCTACTTCGCCGGCCACGGCTACGCCTGCGTGCGCGTGGACATGCGCGGCAACGGTGAATCCGACGGCCTGATGGAGGACGAGTACCTCCCTCAGGAGCAGGCCGACGCGCTGGAGGTGATCGACTGGATCGCCCGCCAGCCCTGGTGCGACGGCACCCTCGGCATGATGGGCATCTCCTGGGGCGGCTTCAACGGCTTGCAGGTGGCCGCCCTGCGCCCCGCCCCGCTCAAGGCGATCATCACGCTCTGCTCCACCGACGACCGCTACGCCGACGACATCCACTACAAGGGCGGCAACATGCTGCTGGAGAACCTGGGCTGGGCGGCGACCATGCTCAACTTCTCCGCCGCGGCCCCGGACCCGCTGCTGGTAGGCGAACAGTGGCGCGAGATGTGGCTTTCGCGCCTTCGCGACATGCCGCTTCTCGCCGAGACCTGGCTTTCGCACCAGCACCGCGACAACTACTGGAAGCACGGCTCGATCTGCGAGAACTACGCGGATATCGAGGCGGCGGTCTACATGATCAGCGGCTGGGGCGACTCCTACATCAACACCATCCCGCGCATGATGGAGCATCTCGAGTGCCCGAAGAAGGCGCTGCTGGGCCCCTGGATGCACAAGTATCCGCACTTCGCGCTGCCCGAGCCTGCGATCGGCTTCCTCCAGGAGGCGCTGCGCTGGTGGGACTACTGGCTCAAGGGTATCGACACCGGCATCATGGACAAGCCCGCGGCCACCTTCTACCTGCAGGACGGCCTGCCGCCGGCGCCCAAGTACGCCGAGCGCCCGGGGCGCTGGGTCCAGACCGACGGCTGGCCGGCGGGCGAGCAGAGCATCGAGACACGCAGGCTGTTTCTGTCCGAGCAGGGGCTTTGCCCGCAAGGCGCGCTCGAGAGCGATCGCGCGATCGCCTCGCCACTCACCGCCGGCGCCTGGCAGGGCGAGTACATACCGCTCTGGTTCGGTGCGGATTTCCCGCCGGATCAACGCCGCGACGATGGCCTGTCGCTCACCTTCGACTCCGCCCCCTACCCACAGGGGCTGGATATCCTCGGCCAGCCCACGCTGGACGTGACGCTTGCCAGCAGCGAAGCCTGCGGGCAGCTGCACGTGCGGCTTTGTGACGTGTCACCGACCGGCGAGAGCGCGCTGATCACTTACGCCACGCTGAACCTGAACCTGCGCGATGACAAGGGCCGCGTCGATCCACCGGTTCCCGGCGAGCCGATGCCGATTCGTCTGGCGCTGGATCTGATCGGCTACCGCCTGCCCGAGGGGCACCGGCTGCGCGTGGCGCTCTCCAGCGCCAGCTTCCCACTGGTGTGGTCGCCGAAAAGGCGCGCCGATCTCACCCTGCTCGCCGGCCGCCCGCTGCTGGAGCTTCCGGTTTCCAAGGGCGATTACGTGCCCATGCCGTTCGAGGCCCCGGAAAGCGCTCGGCCGTGTGCGGTGACCACCCACCGCCAGGGCGAGCCGCGACGCACGATCAGCGAGGACGTGGGCAACGGCGAGGTCACGGTGACCGTCGAGGACGACATGGGCGCTATCTCCTTCGACGACCACGGCCTGCGGGTCGAGCAGTACGCCAGGGAGGTCTACACCAGCCACCCCGTCGACGCCACGCGCACCCGAGCGGAGATCGAGTGGGTCTACCGTGCCGGCCGCGACCAGGGCGAAGGCCGCTTCGCGGTCTCGGTGGTGAGCCGCTACCAGCTCACCTGCGACGAGGAGACCTTCTACCTCACCGCCCAGCAGACGGCCCACGAGGGCGACACGCTTGTCAGCGAGCGCACCTGGCAGCGCGACATCCCGAGGACGGCGCTCTAGCGCCGGGCGCCCCCGCCAGGCAGGAGTGGTATGCTAGGCGCTTCACATTGAAGCCGCCGATGAGTTCGACCATGCGTGATGCCCTGCCGCCCCTCTCCTGCCTGCGCGCCTTCGAAGCCGCCGCCCGCCACCTGAGTTTTACCCAGGCGGGCGGTGAGCTGAACCTGTCGCAAAGCGCCGTGAGCCGCCAGATCAAGGGACCTGGGCCGCCCTCTGTTCGAGCGTCACGTCGAGGGGCTGCGCCTGACGCCCTCTGGCGAGCGCTACTTTCGCGTCGTGCAGCGACTTCTGCGCGAGTTGAGCGACGAGACCGCCCGGCTTCGCCGGCGCGGCGACAGTCGCCAGCTGACGCTGGCCTCGAGCCCCACCATCGCCTCGATCTGGCTGGCGCGCCAGCTGCCCGCCTTTCAGCGCGCGCACCCGCACATCGAGATTCGCATTCTCACCGTCGAGGATCCCCACCGGCTCGACCTGGGCGAGTTCGACCTCGGCATCTACTACCACGTGCCCTTCGAGGTCGACCCACCGGGGCTGACCGCCCACGCCATCTTCGCCGACGAAGAGGTGGCGGCCGTGTGCAGCCCCATCTACCTAGAGCGTCACGGCAAGCACATCACGCCCGAGGCGCTCCTGAGCGACCATACGCTGATGGTGGTGGAGGATCACTACCACGACTGGCTGACCTGGGAGATCTGGTTCAGCGAGCTGGGCCTTGCCTGGCGCCCCCCGGAGCACACCCTGCGCGCCAACAGCTTTCAGCTACTCATGAACGCCACCCTCGCGGGCCAGGGCGTGACACTTGGCTGGATGCGCCTGCTCGAGGCCGAGATACGCCAGGGCAACCTGGTGCCGGCGATGGCGCATCGCCTGCAAAGCCGCGGCAAGCTTTCACTGTTCACGCCC
>NZ_JAMZBD010000371.1:0-3094 GCF_024158685.1 Halomonas sp. 707D4
ACATGGCCAAGCACGGCACCAAGCGCACCCGCCCCGCCGAGCTCGAACCCGGCACCCGGCGGGTGATCAGCGCGCGCATGGATTACCTGCCGCCGGAAGTCGAGACCACCCAGGTGCTGGGTAAGCCCGGGCTCGCCTATGTCTCGCGCTACGCGCTGGGGCGCGACTACCACAAGCTGATCAGAAAGCGCCTGGCAACGCTTGCCAGGAAGATCGAACAGGAGGTCGGCGCGTTCGGCTACCGGGCCTTCGTCGACTCGGCGCCGGTGATGGAGCGGGCGCTGGCCCAGAAGGCCGGGCTTGGCTGGTTCGGCAAGAACGCCATGCTGCTGAACCCCAAGGCCGGGTCGCTGTTCTTTCTCGGCGAGCTCTACACCGACCTGCCGCTGCCGGTCGATGCCCCCTTCGAGACCGAGCACTGCGGGCGCTGCAGCGCCTGTCGCACCGCCTGCCCCACCGGCGCCATCGTCGATGACAAGGTGGTGGATTCACGCAAATGCATCTCGTATCTGACCATCGAGCTTCACGGCGCGATTCCCGTCGAGTATCGCCGGGCGATGGGCAACCGGGTCTACGGCTGCGACGATTGCCAGCTGGTCTGCCCGTTCACCCGTTTCACCCGGGCAAGCCAGGAGGAGGACTTCGCCCCGCGCCACGACCTGGATCGCGCCTCGCTTGTAGCACTCTTTGGCTGGAGCGAGGAGGAGTTTCTCGACAAGACCGCCGGCAGCGCCATTCGCCGCATCGGCTTCGAGCGCTGGCTGAGAAACCTCGCCGTGGGGCTCGGCAACGCCCCCTGGAGTCGCGAGGTGGAAGCCGCGCTCATGGCCCGGCGCGCCTACCCGAGCCCGCTCGTGCGCGAGCACGTCGCCTGGGCACTCGCCGAGCAGCGCGCCAAGCGCGGCGCGCGCATCGCCACCGGCTAGTCGTCGGCGAGCTTCAGGAACGTCTTGCGGTAGTGGGCGAGCTCGGCGATCGACTCCTTGATGTCGTCCATCGCCAGGTGGACGTTGCGTTTCTCGAAGCCTTCGAGCGCCGCCGGGTTCCAGCGCTTGGCCAACTCCTTGATCGAGGAGACATCGAGGTTGCGGTAGTGGAAGAACGCCCACAGCACCGGCATCTCGCGCTCGAGAAAGCGCCGGTCCTGGTGGATGCTGTTGCCGCACATCGGCGAGCTGCCCGGCTCGACGTACCGGCGCAAAAAATCCAGCGTCTCGCGCTCGGCGGCGGCGCTGTCCTTGTCACTCGCCTTGACCCTGGCCACGAGCCCGGATTCGCCGTGGGTCTTCTGGTTCCAGGCGTCCATGCCCGCCAAGAGGCTCTCGGGCTGGCGCACCGCGATCACCGGGCCTTCGGCGATCACGTTCAAGTCGGCGTCGGTGACCAGCGTCGCGACCTCGATGATGCGCTCCCTGTTCGGGTCGAGCCCGGTCATTTCCAGGTCGATCCAGACCAGCAGGTCGCGGCGGGGGGCGGTGGTATCAGGCATGGCGTTCTCCAAGGGGCCGGGCAAGGTGGCGACGGGCAGGATTACCCGGGCCACGTTAACAGGTACACTAGGCGCATTGTACCGATCATCGGGTGGTCATGAGCAAACGTAAATTGAGTCGCCAGCAGCGCTGGCGCGTCGAGAAGATCCAGGCCGAGCGCGCCAGCCGCGCGCAAAAGCGCGACGCCGACGACAGCCAGAAGCTCGCCGCCGGGGAGTACGGCGCCGAGCAGCCTGGCCGCGTCATGGCGCATTTCGGCCGCACCCTCGAGGTGCGTGACGAGGCCGGCACGCCGGTGCGCTGCCATCTGCGCGCCAATCTCGAGGGGCTGGTGACCGGCGACCGGGTGATCTGGCGCGCCGGTCAGGACGGTTCCGGCGTGGTGGTCGCCCGCAACGAGCGCGACAGCATTCTCAAGCGCCCCGACGCCCGGGGCCTCTTGAAGCCGGTGGCGGCCAACATCGACCAGATCCTGATCGTCTTCGCCGTCGAGCCCGCCCCCCACGCCAACCTGATCGACCGCTACCTGGTGGCCGCCGAGGCGACCGGCATCGCGCCGGTACTGGTGCTCAACAAGATCGACCTCCTGCCCGAGGATGGCGGCGAGCTCGGCGCGCTGTTGACGCGCTACGAGTCCCTCGGCTACCCGGTGGTGCGCACCACCACGGAAAACGAGGCGGGCCTGACCGCGCTTCGCGGGCAGCTCGAAGGGCGCACCTCGGTGTTCGTCGGCCAAAGCGGCGTGGGCAAGTCCTCCTTGATCGATCTATTGCTGCCGGACGAGAGCCTGCGCATCGGCGCGCTCTCGGAGGATTCGCGCAAGGGCACCCACACCACGACCACCGCCAGGCTCTACACCATGAACCGCGACGAGGTGGAGGATGGGGAACTGATCGACTCTCCGGGCATTCGCGAGTTCGGCCTGGTGCACCTGAGCGAGCAGGAAGTGACCGACGGTTTCATCGAATTCCACCCCTTTCTCGGCCGCTGCCGCTTTCGCGACTGCCGCCACCGCGCCGAGCCCGGCTGCGCTTTACTCGAGGCCGTCGAGGCAGGCAAGATCCATCCCGAACGCTTTGCCAGCTACCGGCGCATCCTCGACAGCCTGAGCGCCTGAAAAAAGCCTGAGTGCCTGACACAGCCCGAACAAGATACGTACGCCACATCGATAGGAGCGATTCATGAGTGCCGACCACCCCGCGAGCGAAGACCACCTGTTGCCCCTGATCGTCGAGCCGGGCGCGCTTGCCGCCTCGCTCGACCATCCGGACCTTTTGATCGTCGACGTGCCGGTCAACCCGGACAGTTACCGCCAGGGTCACGTGCCGGGCGCGGTGTATCTCGACTTCCGCTACCTGATGCGCGGCGAGGGCCCCGTGCCCAACGACGTGCCGGACGTGGCGTTTCTATCCCAGCTCTTCAGCGCACTGGGATTGACCCGCAACACCCACGTGGTGGCCTACGACGACGAGGGCGGCGGCTGGGCGGCGCGGCTTCTTTGGACCCTGGAGCTGATCGGCCATACCCGCTACTCCTATCTCAACGGCGGTATCCACGCCTGGCGCGACGAGGGGCTCGACGAGAGCACCGAACAGACCCTGCCG
>NZ_JAMZBD010000372.1:0-3091 GCF_024158685.1 Halomonas sp. 707D4
TTCGTAGTGAGCCAGGGCGAGGGCGACGCCTTTCGCGATCACGAGTCGACTCGAAGCCGGGGCTTTCTGGCCAATCTCGAGGCGGACGTGAGCGAGGCGACCACCCTGGGCGTGGGCTACCAGCATGAATACAACAAGACCAGCGGCGCGGGATGGGGCGCCAACGTGCCGATCTGGTTCGCCAGTGGGCGCAAGACCGACCTGTCGCGCAGCACCAACCTGGCGCCGGAGTGGAGCTTCGCCGATCAGCAGACCGATACCGTCTTCGCCTCGCTGACCCACCGCTTCAACGACGACTGGTCGCTGAACGTCCAGGCCGCCCAGAGCGATACCGATGCGTTCAACAACCTGGCGCTGGGCAAGGTCAACCGCGGCCCGGGCGGCACCTACATCGGCTACTGGGAAGAGGATGGCGGCGGCGCCGTGCTCAACGCCATGCGCGACGACAACGAGACGCGCCAGCGCTCCGCACAGATCGACCTGAACGGCGCTTTCGAGCTGGCCGGGCGACGCCACGACCTGGCGCTGGGCTACAGCGACAGTCGCACCCGCTCGCGCAACTTCGAGCAGGACTGCACCATGTCCAGCGCCACGCGGTCCGTGTTTTCCGAAGGCTGCATGTACCGCGCCACCAACGGCCTGCCGATCAGCGACTGGCGTCGCGGCGTCGATGCCGACATCCGCCTCGACGGCGCGCGCACCGGTCGCTTCAGCACCACCGATACCGAGCTGCGCGGGCTCTACGCCGCCACGCGGCTGAGCCTGACCGAGCCGCTTTCGCTGATCCTGGGCGGTCGCACCAGTTACTACAAGACCGACAACGAGACGGCCGCCGGCGACACCACCCGCCAGCGCGAAACCGGCGTGTTCACACCCTACGCCGGCCTGGTCCTCGATCTGACGGACAACCACTCGCTATATGCCAGCTATACCAACGTCTTCACCCCGCAGACCCGCCAGACGGTGAGCGGCGACACGGTCACCCCGATCGAGGGGGACAGCTACGAGGCCGGCATGAAGGGCGAGTGGTTCGATGGTCGCCTGAACGCCTCGGCCGCCTACTTCCGCACCCGCCAGGAGAACAGCGCCGTGCTCGATGGCGCCAACCTGACGCCGGACGGCGACCAGGCCTACCGCGCGGGCACCGGCAACGAGACCGACGGGGTGGATCTGGAGATCGCCGGCGCCCTCACGCCGAACTGGAACGTCTACGGCGGCTATACCTACCTGCACTTCCGACGCATCGATTCCGATGGACGCAGCGATCCCAAGCACCTGTTCAAGCTCTCCACCACCTACGCACCGACCGGGGCGCTGAACCGCTGGACCTTCGGTGCCGGCGTGTATGCGCAGAGCGACATCGACGCCATCTCGAGCCCCGCCGGGCAGCCCACCGACGGCGTCAGCACCGGCGCGACGGCCGCCAACTGGCATGGCTACGCCACGGTCAATGCCATGGCGCGCTACGACATCACCGATGTCACCAACGTGACGCTCAACGTCGACAACCTGTTCGACAAGCACTACTACGAGCGCTACGGCTTCTACGCCCACTCGATCTACGGCGCCCCGCGCAGCGCGATGGTGACGCTGCGCACCGAGTTCTGAACGTTCGACGCGCAAAAAAGAGCGCCATGCCGGTCGTGACCGGCATGGCGCCTGGGCGTGTCCTTGAGTATCGAGGCCGCCGCCACTCCCGCTCGCCCGATCAGGCGGCGAGCGTGCCCTGATCGACCAGCGGCCATCGTTTCAGGCTAAAACGCTTCCCACTCGGGCTCTTCGGCCGCGGCGCGAGCGGCGGGCCTGGGCAGGGGCATCGAGCGCTCCCGCGCAGGACGCCGCTCGATGGTCTGGTTGAGCTTGAAGGTACCGACCAGCTCCGCCAGGCGGCTCGCCTCGTCCTCGAGGGCGGCGGAAGCGGTGCTGGTTTCCTCCACCAGCGACACGTTCTCCTGGGTGGCGCTGTCCATCTGGGCCACCGCCGTGCTCACCTGGCTGATGCCGGCGTCCTGCTCCTTCGCCGCCATGGCCAGCGACTGCATCATGTCGTTGACCTTCATGATCGCGGCGTTGATCTCTTCCATGTCGTGACGGCTATGGGCGGACTGCTCGGCGCCCTGGGCGATGCGCTGGGCGATGTCCTCGATCATGGCGCGGATCTCCTTGGACGACGACGAGGTCTTGGTGGCCAGCGAACGGACTTCACTTGCCACCACGGCGAAGCCACGGCCATGCTCGCCGGCCCGCGCCGCCTCGACGGAGGCGTTGAGGGCCAGGATGTTGGTCTGGAAGGCGATGGAGTCGATGACCTGAACGATATCGTGAACCCGGTGAGAGGTCGCCTCGAGCTCGCGCATGAGCTGCGTGGTGCGCTCCGAGGTCTGCTGGCCGCGCGCCACCTTGCCGGCGGCGTCCTGGGTCAGGCGCTCCGCCTCCGAGGCGGTTTCGGCGTTCTGGCGCACCAGCGACGAGATCTCGTCCATGCTGGCGGCGGTCTGCTGCAGCGCCGCCGCCTGCTGCTCGGTGCGCGAGGCCAGATCCTGGCTGCCGCCGGCGATCTGCTTGGAGCTGCTGGCCACGGCCTCGCCGCTCTGGCTCAGGGTGCCGATGACGCCTTCCAGGCGCGACTGCATGTCCGCCAGGGCGTTATAGAACCGGCCGACCTCGTTGCGCCCGCCGGGCTCGAGTCGATGGGTAAGATCGCCCTGGGCGATGCCTTCGCACACGTTGGCGGCGCGCTGGAGCGGCGAGACGATCAGGCGGTTGACGAGCAGTTGCATGGCAATGAACAGCGCCACGCCCACCGCCAGCAGCGTACCGACGACCAGCATGGAGACCTTGCTGTCCTGGCGCTCGTCTTCGATGAGCGTTTCGCCGTACTGGAGTGCATGCACGCTGAAGCGATCCACCGCGTCGCTGAAGGCCGGAAAGCTTTCGTTGATGCCATCGCGCAGCCGGTCGAGCTCGGCGTAGTCGCCAGCGGCCATGGCCTGGCGCAGCGGCGACGTCATGACGTTGCCGAAGGCCGTGGTGATGGCGCGCAGCAGATCACGGTGCTCGCCGGCGGGCGCGTCATCGGCCAGCCCCAGGT
>NZ_JAMZBD010000373.1:0-3086 GCF_024158685.1 Halomonas sp. 707D4
CGCGAACCCCACCTGGCTGCTCGCCGGCCCCGGCAGGAACTGGCAAAGCACCACCAGCTCCGCGTAGGCGGACTCACTCAGCCACTGCCGGCGCTCGACGAACGCGTGGCGAAAGTAGCCCAGATGCGCGACCGGCCCGCCGAAAGAGGTCAGGCCCAGCCAAAGAAATACCCGAAAGACC
The DNA here is from genome assembly GCF_024158685.1 of Halomonas sp. 707D4. Taxonomy (NCBI): domain Bacteria; kingdom Pseudomonadati; phylum Pseudomonadota; class Gammaproteobacteria; order Oceanospirillales; family Halomonadaceae; genus Halomonas; species Halomonas sp. 707D4. The sequence goes on from NZ_JAMZBD010000373.1 coordinate 182, forward strand.
TCGCCTGCCCGCCCACGCGCCGCGATCGCCATGCTCTTTGCCTCTTGCGAAAGAAAACCCTCAGCCTAGCGCGCAGAGTTGACGCGCCGATGACAGGCAGGCCATCGAGTCCTGGCGTTTCGCGGGTCAGTCGTCCTGGTCGGTGACGGCGCCGGTGCTGGCGGAACTCACCTGGCGCGCGTACTTGGCAAGCACCCCGCGGGTGTAGCGCGGCGCGGGCTTTCGCCAGGCGCGCTGGCGCCGCGCCATCTCTTCGATACTGACATCGATATCGATGGTATCCGCGTCGGCATCGATGGTGATCACATCACCATTTTCCACCAGCCCGAGCGGCCCGCCTTCGAAGGCTTCCGGAGAGACGTGCCCTACCACGAAACCGTGGCTGCCGCCGGAGAAGCGCCCGTCGGTGATCAGGGCCACGTCGCTGCCCAGGCCTCGGCCCATGATCGCGGAGGTCGGGGTGAGCATCTCGCGCATGCCCGGCCCGCCCTTCGGGCCTTCGTAGCGAATCACCACCACGTCGCCCGCGACCACGGTGCCGTCGTTGATGCGCGCCTGGGCCTCCTCTTCTGAGCCAAACACCCGCGCCGGGCCTGAAAAGCGCGTGCCTTCCTTGCCGGTGATCTTGGCCACCGCCCCTTCAGGGGCCAGGTTCCCGTAGAGAATGCGCAGGTGGCTTTCAGCTTTGACTGGCTGATCGAGCGGCGCGATGATCGACTGATCCATCGGGTAGGGTGCGACCCCCGCCAGGTTCTCGGCCAAGGTCTTTCCGGTCACCGTAAGACACTCGCCGTGCAGAAGGCCTGCATCGAGCAGGATCTTCATCAAGGGCTGGATTCCGCCGATCGCCACCAGCTCGCTCATCATGTAGTGGCCGCTCGGGCGCAGGTCCGCCACCACCGGCACGCGCTTGCCGATTTCGGTGAAATCCGAAAGCGCAAGCTCCACACCGATGGTGCGCGCCATGCCGATCAGGTGCAGCACCGCGTTGGTCGAGCCGCCAAGCGCGATCACGATGGTGATGGCGTTCTCGAAGGCCTGGCGCGTCATGATGTCCGACGGCTTGATGTCGGCTTTCAAGAGCTCGAGCACCGCCTCACCGGCGGCCTTGCAGTCGTCGCGCTTCTCCTGGGAGATCGCGTTCTGCGCCGAGCTTCCCGGCAGGCTCATGCCGAGTGCCTCGATGGCAGAGGCCATGGTGTTGGCGGTGTACATGCCCCCGCAGGAGCCGGGGCCGGGAATCGCGGTCTCCTCGATCTGCTTGAGTTCGATCAGGTCCATGTCGCCGCGGGAGTGCGCGCCCATCGCCTCGAACACCGAGACGATGTCGGTATGGCCCTTGCCCGGCATGATGGTGCCGCCGTAGACGAACACGCTGGGCCGGTCGAGGCGCGCCAGGCCCATCACGCAGCCGGGCATGTTCTTGTCGCAGCCGCCGATCGCGACCAGCCCGTCGAAGCCCTCGCAGCCCGCCACGGTCTCGATGGAGTCCGCGATCACCTCGCGCGATACCAGCGAGTACTTCATGCCCTCGGTACCGTTGGCGATGCCGTCACTGATGGTGATGGTGTTGAACACCACGCCCTTGCCGCCGGCGGCGTTCGCGCCTTCGCGGGCAAGCTCGGCAAGCTCGCCGATGTGGCTGTTGCAGGGCGTCACCATGCTCCAGGTCGAGGCCACGCCCACCTGGGGCTTGGTGAAATCCGCATCGTCGAAGCCCACCGCGCGCAGCATCGCGCGGCTGGCGGCCTTGCCCGGGCCATCGACCACCGGGGCGGAGTGGCGGCGGGTGTGATCGGCGGGTTCCGTCATGGCGTTCTCCTGGGGTTCTGGTCGTTGACCACCAGCTTGGCGGTGCGCCGGCCCGGCTGCAAGGGCGCGACGAGACAAAAGCGCTAAAAGTGATTAAGATCGAGCCCTTGAACCCAGCGGTCGATATCAAGGAGGAGCGATGGACCCCCAGGAGAAACACGAACTTCTACGCAGCGTGGCGGAGCCCTTGTACCGCGCCAAGCTCTGGATGCAGTTGATCGGCGTGATGCTGATCCTCACCGGCGTGCTGACGGCGCTCACCATCATCGGCCTGCTGGTGGCCTGGGTGCCCATCTGGGCCGGGGTGGTGTTGATGCAGGCGGCTGGCGCCTTCAACCGCGCCTACCAGAGCGGCGACGAGCGCGAGCTGCGCTTTGCCCTCACCAAGGTCAAGACCCACTTCACCATCGTCGGCGTCTTGCTCCTGCTCTACCTTGCACTGTTTCTGGGCATGGCCTTTCTCGGCCTGCTGGGCATCGGCAACGTCACGCTCTCCTACTGAGGACGCCGCCCTCGACGCTTCTATCCCGAAGGCCTCTTTATCGAGGCCTTCGCCGTACTGGCCACTCACGGAATCGTTCTCATGAGTCTTTCAGCACCGCCGCTCACCCCGGGTTTCATGGTGATCCACGCCAACCGGCTGGAGGATCTGCGCGCCGTGGCGGTGGAGTGGATGCGCCTGCATCCACTGGGCCCGCTCGAGAACGAGACGATCCTGGTGCAGAGCAACGGTATCGGCCAGTGGCTGAAGCTCGCCCTGGCCGAAACCCCGGACAACGGCGGCGCGGGCATTGCGGCAGCGCTCGACGTTACGCTGCCCGCGCGCTTTTTGTGGCAGGCCTACCGCACCGTGCTTTCCCATGTGAGCCAGGGGCAGGACCCGGTGCCGGAAACCTCGCCCTTCGACAAGTCGCGCCTGGTGTGGCGTCTGCTGCGCCTGCTGCCTACGCTGGTGAAGGATCCGGTCTTCGCGCCGCTGGCACGCTTTCTGGAGCTCGATCGCGATCAGCGCAAGCACTACCAGCTCGCCGAGCGGCTGGCGGATCTGTTCGACCAGTACCAGGTCTACCGGGCGGACTGGCTCGAGGCCTGG
>NZ_JAMZBD010000374.1:0-3086 GCF_024158685.1 Halomonas sp. 707D4
GGCCAGGGCGAGCCCCAGCCCCGCCAGGGCCGCCTGGATCATGCCCTGGTAAGGCCAGCCGGGATCACCGGCCAGCGAGACGCCGACGGCCACGGCGAGCATGACGAGAAAGAACAGCGAGTCGCACCCCTGGTCGATCAGAAACAGCGCCGCCCCCTTGGCGGGCGGTACGCCGCGCCGGTTGAGCAGTGCCAGCAGCGTCACCGGACCGCCGCTGCCGCCGGGGGTGGCGCACAGCGCGAACTTGGCGGCGAGCTCGATGCCCAGCGCACTCGTCTGGCTGAGGGCAGCGCGGCTGCCCAGCATCAGGCGAAGGCGCAGCGCGTTGATGTTCCAGCAAAGCGCCGCCGTGACGAGCATCAGCGCCAGGAGCGTGAAAGGAAACGCCTCGAGGTGAGCGAGCGCCTGCTCTCCGCCGGCCATCGAGGTCAGCGCCAACGGCAGCGCCAGCGCCGCGAGCAGCAGCACGAGCTGGTAACGGCGAAGGCGAAACCTAGCGCGAACGGGTTCGGGAGAGGGCATCGTGGCACTCGGCGGCGGTCAGGGTGCGGTAGTGATCGAGCAGCTCGCCGATCACCGTGGGCCAGCCGAAGCGACGCTCGACGAAGTGGCGGGCGAAGCGGCCGCTGGCGGCGATGTCGTTGGCGAACAGCGCCCGGCAGGCCTCGCTCATCGCCTCCGGGTCCAGGGGCGGGCAGAGGATGCCGCCGCCCAGCGGCACGTTCTCGATCAGCGCGCCGGCGCGGGCGCCGATCACCGGCAGACCGCTGGCCATCGCCTCCTGGGCGATCAGCCCGAAGGTCTCGCGGGTGCCGGCGTGAAGCAGGGCGTCGCTGCTGGCCAGCGCCGTGGCCACTTCGTGCACGCCGCAGCAGCGGCTCACCGCGGTCACGTTGGCCGGCACCCGTGTCGGCATGCCCGGACCCATCAACAAGAGGTGGTAGTCGCTGCCCAGCCGCTGCAGGGTGGCAAGCAGCACATCGATGTTCTTCTCCCGCGAGAAGCGCCCGACGAAGATCAGCAGGCGCTTCTCCTCGCCGATCCCCATCCGCGCGCGAAGCGAGGCATCCCGGTGGCGAGGATGAAAGCGTTCGAGATCCACGCCCAGCGGCTGCACCCGCACGTTGGCCACGCCCCACTCCACCAGGCGCTCGGCCATGGCCTGGCAGGGAGCGAGCACGCTGTCGAAGCGCCGGTACAGGTCGACCACGTAGCGAATCAGCCGGTCGCGCACGCGCTCGCCGAAACGATCGCCCATCAGGTGCGGAAGGTCGGAGTGGTAGAAGCCCACCACCGGCACCCCCAGGCGCTGGCCCGCCTCGAGGGCTGCCCAGGCGGTGACGTAGGGGTCGCCGGCCTCGATGAGATCCGGGGAGAGTTCGATCAACGCCTCGCGCCAGGCCCTGCGGCGCAGCGGAAAACGGTAGCCCTGGCCCAGCGGCAGGTGCGGGGCGGCCAGGGTATGCAGGTCGCCCAGGCTATCGCGCTCGGCGCCGGGCACCAGCAGGCTGGTACGCACGCCGGCGGCGTTCAAGACGCGGTGCTTGGCCTGCAGGTAGGTACGTACGCCGCCGCTGGACGGCGCATGGAACATGGTGATATCGGCCGTATGCAAGGTCATCTCCGCGCCACGCAAGTGTCATCGGATCACCATAGAGCAGAAATAAGACAGTTCGACGACAGCGCGACCAGAACGAAAACGCCACGGCAAGGGCCGTGGCGTAAGGTGCGGGCGAAGGAGAGGTCAGGCCGGTCGTGCGACCAGCGAGCGGGTCTCCTCGCGCGCCTCGGTGAGGGCCACGCGCAGCGCGTCGCCGAGCTTGTAGCGCTCCTCGCCCTCGATCTGGATGCGGCCCTCCTTGTCGTCGATCACCACCTTGTCGCGATCGGCGTGCATCAAGGGAGCGGGCACGAAGGCGGTGGCGCCGTTGGCGAGCAGGCGCACGCGCATGCCGCCGCGGTTGATCGCCATGATCTCGGCCTCGAACACCTCCTGATTCTGAGCCGCCGGGGTCAGGTAGCGCACGTAGAGCCAGTCCTTCACGTCGCGCTCGGCCATACGGTTGAGGCGGCGACGCTCGGTGAGCTGCTCGGTGAGCGCCTGGCTCGCTTCCGCCGGGGCCTGCTCGCTTTTCAGCACGCGCTTGATCAGGCGATGGTTGACCATGTCGCCGTATTTCCTGATCGGCGAGGTCCAGGTGGCGTAGGCGGCAAGCCCGAGGCCGAAGTGCGGGCCCGGCTGGGCGGACATCGTGGTGAAGCCCTGGAAGCGGCGCAGGCGCGCGTCGAGCCAGGCGTCGTCACGGGTTTCGAGGGCGCGCTTGAGTTCCTTGTAGTGCTCGAGCTCGGTGAGCGCCTCGAGGCCCACGGTGATCTCCTGGCCGGCGAGGAACTCTTGGGCGGCTTCGGCCTTTTCCGGCTCGAAGGCGCGGTGCACGTTGAAGATGCCGTGGCCGATGTGAGAAGCGAGGAAGTCCGCGCAGCAGGCGTTGGCGGCGATCATCGATTCCTCGATCATGCGGTTGGCGATGCGCCGCTCTTCGGTATTGATCGCCAGCACGTTGCCCGCTTCGTCCAGCTCGAACACGTAGTCCGGGCGGTCCTTGAACACCAGCGCGTGGGCGTTGCGCCAGGCGGTGCGCGCCTCGGTCAGCTCGCGCAGCGCGGTCAACTGCTCGCCGATCTCGGCGGCCGGGGCCCAGTCGCCCTGGCCGTCGATCCAGTCCGAGACGTTGTCGTAGACCAGCCGCGCGTGGGAGGTGACGTTGGCGGCGAAGAAACGGTACTCGCCGAGGCTGCCGTCGGCGTGGATCACCAGCCGGCACGCCAGCGCCGGGCGCAGCTCGCCCTCGTGCAGCGAGCAGAGGTCGTCCGCCAGCTGCTCGGGCAGCATGGTGACGTTCTGGCCCGGCAGGTAGACGGTGAAGGCACGCACTCGTGCTTCGAGATCCGCCGCGTGGGTCTCGTCGACGTAGGCGGTCGGGTCGGCGATCGCCACCGAAAGCTCCCAGCCGCCGTCCTCGCGCCTGGTGACGCGCAGGGCATCGTCCATGTCGCGGGTCTTCTCGCCGTCGATGGTGAAGAAG
>NZ_JAMZBD010000375.1:0-3069 GCF_024158685.1 Halomonas sp. 707D4
GCATGTGGCCGTGGGCTTCCAGAAGCGCGATCATCGGCGTCTCGCCCAGGAATCGCAGCTCGAACAGCGCATCGCGCCGGCCTTCGACCACCGCGCGCACGTCGCCTTCGAAGATCAGCTCGGTGCCGGGTTTGGGCGATTTGCTCGAGCGGATGTGCGCCAGACCCCGGTATTCGTCCAGCGGGCGCTCCAGCAGCATCTCCACCTTGCCGCCGCTCGCCTTGTGGCCGTGCAGGCGGGCGGGAATCACCCGGGTGTCGTTGAACACCAGCAGATCTCCCGGGGCGAGAAGCTCGAGAAGATCGGTGAACCGGCGATGATCGAGCGCCTCGCGCTCGCCATCCACGCACAGCAGCCGGCAGTCGCTGCGCTGCTCGGAGGGGTAGCGAGCGATCAGCTCATCGGGTAGCTCGAAGTGGAAGTCCGCGCGCTGCATGGGGAAGCTCTTTTCAGTGGTCAAACGGGCGGCCTAGGATAGCGCTTTCGCGCCATAAAGTCAGGCGATGCATTGACTTGGCGGGGGATGTTCGTATAATGCCGAGCCATTGCCGGTGTGGCGGAATTGGTAGACGCAGCGGATTCAAAATCCGCCGCTGTAAAAGGCGTGCCAGTTCGAGTCTGGCCACCGGTACCATCTTTAAAGAAAAAAGGCGCTCAGGCGCCTTTTTTTGTGCCTGTCGTTCGGGTTCGGGGCTCGGTTTTCGAGCGGGTCGCAGGATGGTCGTTGGCGGCTTTTCATGTACTATCGCCAAGCACATCCTTGCAATCTTGTCCGGAGCAATCCATGAGCGTGACCTACCACGAAAGCAACACCCGCATGAGCCAGATCGCGATCCACAACGGCACCGTCTACCTCGCGGGCCAGGTGCCGGCGGACGCCACCGCCGACATGAAAGGCCAGACCGAGCAGGTGCTGACCCGCATCGACGAGCTGCTGGAAAAGGCCGGCTCCTCGAAGGCGCACCTGATCTCCGCCCAGGTGTGGGTGACCGACATGGCCGAGTTCGATCAGATGAACGTCGCCTGGGAAGCCTGGCTCGACGGCCACACCCCGCCGGTGCGCGCTGCCCTCGAGGCCAAGCTCGCCAAGCCCGAGTGGAAGGTCGAGATCATGGTCGTCGCCGCCAAGGCGTGAGCCCGGCAGCGCGGTCGCGCCGCGCATAGGCGACCGACCCCTCGCCGTCACAAGAACCCAGGCCTTGGCCTGGGTTCTTGTCTTTCGGGGCAAGCTCGCTAGGCGTGCGTTTTGACGGCTTCTTCCAAAGGCGCCAGGCGCCCGGGCTCCAGCGCATCCGCCACGGCGGTGATGCGGATCACGTTGGCGAGCTTCGGGTGGGCGAGCCGCGCGACCAGCACGCCATCATTCAGCAGCGCCTGGTGCACCTCGGCGGCAAGCTCAGCACTCGGCAGGCGAAGGCCGACGAAGTTGGTGGCGCTCGGCAGCACGTCGGCGCCCAGGGTGCGAAAGTGCTCGGCGAGGCGCTCGCGGCGCGCCTTGACGTCGGCCACGTGCTGGCGAACCTCGGCCATGTCGTCGAGCACCACCTCGGCGGCGGCCAGCGACACCGCCGACACCGCGTAGTGAATGCGCACTTTCATCATCATGGCCAGCACCGCCGGCTCGGCGATCGCGTAACCCACGCGTAGCCCGGCCATGCCGTGCGCCTTGGAGAGGGTGCGCAGGCGAACCACGCCGGGCAGCGCCCGGGCGGCGAACCCGCTGCCCGCATCGTCACGAAAATCGCCGTAGGCCTCGTCGAGCAGCAGCCAGCAGTCGTCGGGCAGCGCCTCGCGAAGCGTCAAAATCGCATCGTCGTCGTGCAGGTGGCCGCTCGGGTTGTCCGGGTTGGCCAGATAAACGAGGCGGGCGTTCTCCCGGTGCGCCGCCGCCGCCAGCGCTTCGAGATCCGGTGCCAGCACCCCCGGCGCCTCGCGATCGGCCGGCTCCACCAGTCGGCACCCCTGGCCGCGGGCGAAGTAGCCGAAGGTGGGGTAGGTGCCCGCCGTGGCGATGACCGTATCCCCCACCTCGCAGGTGGTACGCAGCGCAAGCGCGATCAGGCTGTCTGCCCCCGCATCCACCAGCAGATGATCGAGCGGTGTGCCGAGAAGCGCGCTCAGCCGGGTGCGAACCCCCATCGCCTCGGCGTCGCCGTAGCGGTAGACCTGCTCGGTGAACGCATCGCCGAAATGCGCACGCAGCGCGCGATGAGGCATGTCCAGCCCCTCGTTGGAGCCCAACTGGTGAGGCAGCGTGCGGTCAAGGCGACGTTCCAGCGCCTTGAGGCCGGGAAAGGGGTTGGCCGGGCCGTCGCCGGTCAGGTGGTCGGGGTAGCGGGGCATGGTGTTTTCCTGCAATCGAAAGGTGCACGTCGGCCAACGCGAAAGACGCGACGGCGATGAAATGCCCCTAGTATCCAGTAGTCGTTCACTGACATAAAGCAGCGGCGATGGATGACGCCGGGACAGGTGTCGGGGGCGCGCGGGTCTGGCAAGATAGCGCTTTCAGAGTTTCATCGATCAAGGACCCGCATGGCCCACCTGCTACGCATCGTGATGATTCATGGCCACCTGGACGGCGTGGTCGAGCTGAGTGTGGATGGCCACACCAACATCTGCGGCACCAACGCCTCGGGCAAGACCACGCTTCAGCGCCTGGTGCCGGTGTTCTACGGCGAGCTGCCCAACAAGGTGGTGCCCCGCACGCGGCGCAAGTTCGATGCCTTCTACCTGCCGCACCGCAACAGCTACCTGGTGTACGAATACCGCCGCGAAGCCGGCAGCCTCTGCCAGGCGGTCCTGACGCGGCGCCCGGAAGGCGGCGTCGAGTACCGTTTCGTGGCCGCGCCGTATCGCCCCGAGGATTACCTCGTCGAAGGCGAAAACGGCATCGAGGCGCGGGAGTACGCCGACTGGGCGAGCGGCCTGCGGCGCAGCGGCACCGGCGTTTCCGCCAAGCTGTCCGCCACCTCCGAGTACCGCGCGGTGATCCAGAACGACTTCACGCCCACGCCGGGCATGGCGCTGCACGGCAACCGCAAGGAGGCGTTGAAGCTTCGCCAGCTCGCC
>NZ_JAMZBD010000376.1:0-3068 GCF_024158685.1 Halomonas sp. 707D4
AGCGAGAGCCACCCGCCGATCAGCGCCACCCCGCCGATCGGCGTGACGATGCCCAGGTTCAGCCCCAGTAGCGCCATGGCGTAGAGCGAACCACTGAAGGCGAGCGTACCGATGAGCCACAGCGCCAGCACCAGGCGCTGGCCCGCCCGCGCGCGCTGGGTGCGCCACACCAGCAGCGCCAGCATGGCCAGCGTATGCCAGGCCTGGTAGCGCACGCCGGTTTCCACCGCGGCTACCATGTCGCTGCTCGCCCGCGCGGGCAGCCCGTGGGCGGCGTAGGCGCCGAGTGCGACCATCGCGGCGCCGGAGAGCGCCACCCAACACCACCACCCTTTATCGGCTTGCTGCACGTTGCACTCCTTGAACCGTGTGGGAATTTCGTGGCCACCTTGTTATCACAGGTGACATACCTCGAGGGGCGCTAAACCGCTACAATGGGGGCTGTTTGCCTTCACCAGGGATACTCATCGCCCATGTCGACTCCCAACGCCTCCATAGAGCTTAGGCTCAACGGCGAACCTTACGCCATCACCCAAGGGCTGACGGCGGCGGATCTGATCGACCAGCTCGGCCTGACCGAGCGGCGCATCGCCGTGGAGATCAACGAGCAGATCGTGCCCAAGAGCCAGCTCGGCGCTACCGCGCTCAACGACGGCGACCAGATCGAAGTGGTTCACGCCATCGGCGGCGGCTAGCGCCGCCTTCGCTTGAGGATTTTCTTATGACAACACCGCATGATACGCCCTTTACCGTGGCCGGACGCACCTTCGCCTCGCGCCTTCTGGTCGGCACCGGCAAGTACAAGGACATGACCGAAACCGGCCAGGCCGTGGCCGAAAGCGGCGCCGAGGTGGTCACCTTCGCCGTGCGCCGCACGAACCTTGGCCAGAACGCCGACGAGCCGAACCTGCTGGACGTGATTCCGCAGAGCCGCTATACGCTCCTGCCCAACACCGCCGGCTGCTACAACGCCCGCGACGCGGTGCGCACCTGCCGGCTCGCCCGGGAGCTTCTCGACGGCCACAACCTGGTCAAGCTCGAGGTGCTGGGCGACGACACCACGCTCTACCCCAACGTGGTCGAGACCCTGAGCGCGGCGAAGACGCTGGTCGACGACGGCTTCGACGTGATGGTCTACACCAGCGACGACCCGATCGTCGCCCGCGAGCTCGAGGCGATCGGCTGCTGCGCGATCATGCCGCTGGGCTCTTTGATCGGCTCCGGCCACGGCATCCAGAACCCCTACAACGTGCGCCTGATCATCGAGCAGTCGAACGTGCCGGTGCTGGTGGATGCCGGCATCGGCACCGCCTCGGAAGCGGCGATCGCCATGGAGCTCGGCTGCGACGGCGTGCTGCTCAACTCCGCCATCGCCCACGCCCGCGAGCCGCTGCGCATGGCCCGCGCCATGAAGCTCGCCGTCGAAGCCGGCCGCGAATCGTTTCTGGCCGGGCGCATGGCGCGCCGGGCGAGCGCCGAACCTTCCTCGCCGTTTGCCGGGCGCATCAACGGCTGATTGAACGCCCCTTTTCAACGACCTGTTTCAACGACCTGTTTTAACGACCCACTTCGAGACACCCTGTCAGGACACCATGACCGAGAACAACGCCACTCCGCCCGAAAGCGCCGCCACCACCGGCCCGGAAAGCCCGGACGCGCCGCTGCACCGCCGCGGCATCAAGAGCTACGTGATTCGCGCCGGGCGCATGACCCCGGCCCAGACCCGCGGCCTCGAGGATGTCTGGCCACGCCTGGGCGTGAGCCTGGCGGATGGCCCGCAGGATCTAGAGGCGCTGTTCGGCCGCCGCGCGCCGTGCGTGGTCGAGATCGGCTTCGGCATGGGCACCTCGCTGATCGAGCAGGCCAGGACTCACCCGGAAACCGATTTTATCGGTATCGAAGTCCACGCCCCGGGCGTGGGCAAGCTGCTCGACGAAGCCGACAAGCTGGGGCTCACCAACCTGCGCGTCTACCGCGAGGATGCACTCAGGGTGCTGGAGGAGTGCCTGCCGGCGGGGTCGATCAATACCGTGCAGCTCTTCTTCCCCGACCCCTGGCCGAAGAAGAAACACCACAAGCGGCGCATCGTCCAGCCCGCGTTTGTGGAGCTGATCCGCACCCGCTTGGCGCCGAACGGGGTGTTCCACATGGCCACCGACTGGGAAGCCTACGCCGAGTGGATGGCCGAGGTGATGGAGGCAGCACCTGGCTACGTCAACACCGCAGACGCCGACACCGCGCCGTTCGTGCCGCGCCCGAGCTTTCGCCCGCTGACCAAGTTCGAGGCCCGCGGCGAGAAGCTCGGCCACGGCGTGTGGGATCTGATCTACCGCCGCGAGGGCTAGGCCCGCGCCAGACCAGCGGCGACGGCCAGGGCGGCAAAGCTCGTCACCGCCGCCGTGGCCGAGAACTGATCCATCAGCAGGCCGAACACCGGGGCGCCGGCGGTCTGGCCGATGGCGATGGTCAGAAAGCCGACCATCAGTCCGGTGGCCGGGCGGTGGGGAAGCGCCGTCACTCCCCACACCAGATAGACCCCGGTCACCATGATGTAAGCCACGCCGAACAGCGCCCCGCCGAGCAGCGCAAGCGTCGGCGTGGTATTCACCATGCCCACCATCAGCGTGCCCGAAGCCAGGGCGGCGAGGAACACCCGATGCACGCGGTTGATGCCGAAGCGCTCGATCAAACTTCCCGCCGCAGCGCCAACCATGCCCGCGGCGCCGATGGCGATCCACAAAAGCCCCGCGCCGGGGCTGCCCCAATCCAGGCGCAGCGCCACCAGCTGCCCGCCGAAGGACCACACTGCGGTGCTCGCCGCCCCCACCAGAAACGACGCTGCGATCAGGCGCTTGAGTGCCCCGGTCAACGGCGGCAGGCGGGCGGCGTCGCGGGAGCGGTTCGCCGAGGCCGGCACGCAGAAAAACGCCAGCAGCGCGAAGGCGAAAGCGACCGCGGCGAAGCCGGCAAAGGCGAGGCGCCACTGCTCGCCCATCAGCAGCGCCACCGGCCCACAAAGTACCACCCCGGCGCCAGTCCCTGCGTTGATCACGGTATTGGTGGCGCTC
>NZ_JAMZBD010000377.1:0-3053 GCF_024158685.1 Halomonas sp. 707D4
TTGCAACTCGGCATCCGGCGGCTGGTAGCACCGCCGGTAGAGCTCGACCCGGGTCACCTCGGCGCCACGCTCGGCAAGCGTCTCCCCGAGCAGGGTACGGCCACCTTCGCCGGCGACCAGCAGCACGCGTTGGTGCGTCAGGTCCGCAAGCGAGGCCAATGACAGCAGCGCTTCGCTGGACTCCTCGCCGGCGCCGGGGGGCGGCGTATGGGCGCGCACGCCGAGCGTCTGATCGAGCACCTCGGCGGTGCCGCGCCCCAGGGTGTAGAAGTCGATGCCCACCGGCAGCTGCGGCCAGTAGCGATCGATCGCCTCACCCAGACAGTGCGCCGCGAAGGGGCTGGCTACGATTATCTTAGGGTAGTGGTCGAGATCGAGCCACACGCCGCGCGTCGCGGCGTCCTCGTCGAGCGCCTCGAGGGTCATGACGTCGAGACGCGCGACCACGAAACCCTCGCCGCGCAGCGCGACCGCCAGGGTCTCGCCGCGCTCGCCGGGGCGGGCGATCAGTACCGGCGCCTGGTTCACCGTGGGCGTCTCATACGTTGTCGCCGTACACCTCGGCGAGAATCTCGCCGGCGCCCTGGTCGAGCAGGTCCTCGGCCACGCGAATGCCCAGCGCCTCCGGCTCGTGGATCGAGCCGCGCCCTTCGGCGCGCAGCACCTCGGTCCCCTCGGGATTGCCGACCAGGCCGCGCAGCCAGATCGTCTCGTTGGCCTTGTCGAGCACCGCGTGGCCGGCGATCGGCACCTGGCAGCCGCCCTCCAGGCGCGTGTTCATGGCGCGCTCGGCGCGCACGCGGGTGGCGGTATCGGCGTGATCGAGCGGGGCGAGCAGGCTGATCAGCTCCGGGTCGTGCAGCCGGCACTCGACGCCCAGCGCCCCCTGGCCGCAGGCGGGCAGGCAGAGCTCCGGGGGCAGTTCCTGGGCGATACGCACGCCAAGCCCCAGGCGCTTGAGCCCGGAGGTGGCGAGGATGATGGCATCGAACTCGTCGGCGTCGAGCTTGGCCAGGCGGGTCTGCACGTTGCCGCGCAGGTTGAGGATCTCGAGATCCGGGCGCAGCTCGCGCAGTTGCAGGCCGCGGCGCAGGCTCGCGGTGCCGATGCGCGCGCCGTCGGGCAGCGCGTCGACGCTTTGAAAACGGTTGGAGACGAAGGCGTCGGTGGGCTCGGCGCCCTCGAGGATGATGGAGAGCCCCAGGCCTTCGGGGAAGTGCATCGGCACGTCCTTCATGGAGTGCACGGCGATGTCCGCCCGGCCGTCGAGCATGGCGTCCTCCAGCTCTTTGACGAACAGCCCTTTTCCGCCAATCTTGGAAAGCGGGGTATCGAGGATCTTGTCGCCCTTGGTGGACAGCGCCACCAGCTCGACCTCCAGACCACTGTGCGCCGCCATCAGTCGTTCCCGGACGTACTCGGCCTGCCACAGGGCCAGTTGGCTCTTGCGCGTGGCGATGCGCAGTTTGGTGATGGATGACACGTTATTCTCCCTTTGCCGCTGACACGGCGCGTCGAACTATGATAAGTCTCATCATAAAGCACCCGGTCACGCAGTAAAAATAACCAGCCATAATTGGTTGATGGACCCTTTGTTCAGGTAACGCCCTATGTCCCCTGTCAAGCCGCAAGGCGAGCTAGATCAATTTTTCCTGCTGTCGCAGGACTTGTTCTGCTGCATCGATTTCACGGGGACGCTGCTGAACGTCAATCCCACCTTCGAGAACCTGCTGGGGTATTCCGCTCAGGAGCTGATCGGCCGACCCTGCGGGGTGATCATCGACCCGCAGGACTACGCGGTGATCGAGCACGCCCTGATGCGCCTTCGCGACGGCCGGTCGATCGAGGCGTTCGACGTGCGCGCGCGCAGCTGGCAAGGCGAGCTCTTCTGGCTCGAGGTGAGCGCCTGTGCCAACGACGACGTCATCTACGTGATCGCCCGCGACATCACCCGGCGCAAGACCGCCGACCAGCAGTTGGCGCTCTTGCAGCGCAGTGTGGAGTCGAGCACCAACGGCGTGGTGATCGTCGATGCCCAGTCCGACGACCTGCCGATGGTCTACGTCAATCGCGCCTTCGAGCAGATCACAGGCTACGCCCGGGACGCCGTGATGGGGCTCAACTGCCGCTTTCTGCAGGGCGAGGAGACCGACGCCGCCACGCTCAAGCAGCTGCGCCGCGCCATTCAGGAGCGGCGCGACGTGCACGTCATGCTGCGCAACTACCGCCGCGACGGCACGCTGTTCTGGAACGATCTCTACATCTCGCCGGTGCGCGACGAGCAGGGCGTGGTCACCCACTTCATCGGCGTGCAGAACGACGTCACCGCCCAGCGCGAGTATCAGGCGCAGCTCAGGCACAACGCCCACCACGATGCCCTGACGGGGCTGCCCAACCGCCAGCTCCTGCATCAGCGCCTGGCCCAGGGCTGCGTGCTGGCCAAGCGCTACCAGCGCTACCTGGCGGTGCTGTTCATCGACCTGGACGACTTCAAGCCGATCAACGACTCCCTTGGCCACGACGTGGGCGACTTCATTCTGGTCAGCGTGGCGCGGCGCCTCGAGGAGGAGCTGCGCCCCTGGGATACCGTGGCGCGCATCGGCGGCGACGAGTTCATCGTGCTGCTGCCGGATCTGGCCCATGAGCAGGACGTGATGCAGGTGGTCGAGCGGCTGCTGGCCAGGCTGTCGGCACCTTACTGGTACCAGGGCGAGGAGCTTCACATCACCGCCAGCATCGGTATCGGCACCGACGATGGCAGCATCACCAAGCCCCGGACGCTGATCCAGCAGGCGGATCTCGCCATGTACAAGGCCAAGCGGCGCGGGCGCAATACCTACCAGTGGTACACCGACGAGCTCAACCGACGGGTCACCGAGCGGGTCAACCTGCGTCACGCCCTGGCCCAGGCCATCGAGCAGGAGCAGTTCGAGCTGCACTACCAGCCGCAGATCGACAGCGTCAGCGGGCGGGTGGTCGGGGTCGAGGCGCTGCTGCGCTGGCAGCACCCGCTGCAAGGCAATATCCCGCCGATCGACTTCATCGGGCTCTCC
>NZ_JAMZBD010000378.1:0-3041 GCF_024158685.1 Halomonas sp. 707D4
CCACCACCAAGAAGTAGGCGCCGATCCCCCCATTCGAGCTCGATGCTCAAGGAATGAATGCGATGACCACAAGCGATACCCCGCACGACGACAGCGCCGTTGCCGCCGACGAGGCTCCCAGCGTGATGCGCCGCTCGCGCGTTCACGAAGGGCACTCGTTTCCCCTCGGCGCGACCTGGGACGGGCTGGGGGTGAACTTCGCGCTGTTCTCCGCCCACGCTACCAAGGTGGAGCTCTGCCTGTTCGACGCCACCGGCGAGCAGGAGCTCGAGCGCATCGAGCTTCCCGAGTACACCGACGAGGTGTGGCACGGCTACCTGCCGGATGCCCGCCCGGGGCAGCTCTACGGCTACCGGGTGCACGGCCCCTACGCGCCGGAGCAGGGCCACCGCTTCAACCACCACAAGCTGCTGCTCGACCCCTACGCCAAGCAGATCGTCGGCGAGATCCAGTGGGACGACGCGCTGTTCGGCTACACCATCGGCCACGAGGCGGGCGATCTCAGCTTCGATGAACGCGACAGCGCCCCCTTCATGCCGCGCTGCAAGGTGGTCGACCCGGCCTTCACTTGGGGGCGCTCGCGGGAGGTGCAACTGCCCTGGGATCGCACCATCGTCTACGAGACCCACGTGCGCGGCTACACCATGCGCCACCCCGCGGTGCCCGAGCCGCTGCGCGGCACCTTCGCCGGTCTCATGGTCAGCGACGTGGTGGAGTACGTGAAGTCGCTCGGCGTCTCGTCGATCGAGCTCTTGCCCATCCACGCCTTCGTCGACGACCAGCGCCTGCAGGAGCAGGGCCTGCACAACTACTGGGGCTACAACACGC
Source organism: Halomonas sp. 707D4 (assembly GCF_024158685.1). NCBI lineage: Bacteria > Pseudomonadati > Pseudomonadota > Gammaproteobacteria > Oceanospirillales > Halomonadaceae > Halomonas > Halomonas sp. 707D4. The sequence goes on from NZ_JAMZBD010000378.1 coordinate 829, forward strand.
TGGGCTTCTTCGCCCCCCACTCGCCCTATCTCGCCGGTGACAACGTCAACGAGTTCAAGGAGATGGTGGCGCGCTTTCATGCCGCCAAGCTCGAGGTGATCCTCGACGTGGTCTACAACCACACCGCCGAGGGCAACGAGCTCGGCCCGACGCTGTCGCTCAAGGGCATCGACAACGCCTCCTACTACCGCCTGCTGCCGGAGGAGCCGCGCTACTACATCGACGACACCGGCACCGGCAACACCTTGAACCTGAGCCACCAGCGGGTGCTGCAGATGGTCACGGATTCGCTGCGCTACTGGGCGACCGAAATGCGCGTCGACGGCTTTCGCTTCGACCTGGCGACGATCCTGGGCCGCGAGCCCCACGGCTTCGACGAAGGCGGCGGCTTTCTGGACGCCTGCCGCCAGGACCCGGTGCTCGGGCGCGTCAAGCTGATCGCCGAACCCTGGGACTGCGGGCCCGGCGGCTACCAGGTCGGCGGTTTTCCGCCGGGCTGGGCGGAGTGGAACGACCGCTACCGCGACTGCGTGCGCGGCTTCTGGCGCGGCGACGAGGGCAAGCTTCCCGAGCTCGCCGCCCGCCTGACCGGCTCGGCGGACATCTTCGACCGGCGCGGGCGGCGTCCCTTCGCCTCGGTCAACTTCGTCACCGCCCACGACGGCTTCACGCTGTACGACCTGCTCGCCTACGACGACAAGCACAACGAGGCCAACGGCGAGAACAACCAGGATGGCCACGGCCACAACCTCTCCTGCAATCACGGCGTGGAAGGGCCGACCGACGACCCGGAAATCAAGGCGCTGCGCCTGCGCCAGGTCCGCAATCTGATCGCCACGACGCTATTCTCCCAGGGCACGCCGATGCTGCTGGCCGGCGACGAGCTGTTGCGCACCCAGCAGGGCAACAACAACGCCTACTGCCAGGACAACGAGATCAGCTGGCTCGACTGGAACCTCGAAGGCGACGCCCACGCCATGATCGAGTACGTGCGCCGGGTGATCGCGCTGCGCCTGCGCTACCCCATCCTGCGCCGCGGGCGCTTCCTGAGCGGCGAGTACGACGAGGCGATGGGCCTCAAGGAAGTGACCTGGCTCGCCCCCGAAGGCGAGGAGATGAGCGTGGAGCGCTGGGAGGATTCGAGCCGTCGCGCCCTTGGGCTGCTGCTCGACGGTCGCGCCCAGCCAAGCGGCATTCGCCGGCCCGGCGCCGACGACACGCTGTTGCTGTTGCTCAACGCCGGTTTCGAGACCTGCGATTTCAGCCTGCCCGATGTCGACCACGGCGCCTGGCACTGCCGGCTGGATACCGCCGACCCAGAGCTCGAAGACGGTGAAGCGCCGCTGGAGGGCACGACCTGCGCGCTGCCCGCCCACTCGCTGGTCCTGCTCGAACTCGTCAAGCGCCCTATCGGGCGCGGTCACTGAGCCGGGCAGTTGCCCCTTTACACGGAGAGCGAAGCCATGTCCTCGACCCCACCCCGAGCGCGCGATGAGAACGCCGCCCTCACCCGGGCCGTTCACGCCCCTCGCATCGCCATCGAGGCGGTGTCGCCGGCTCTCGACGCTGGCCGCTTCGCCGCCAAGGCCACCGTCGGTGAACCGGTGCGCGTGGCGGCGACGATCTTCGCCGACGGCCACGACGTGCTGGCCGCCGAGATCGGCTGGATCGACGACCAGGGCGTCGAGCGGCGTGCCCCGATGCAGCTTGCGCGCCCGCTGGGGCTCGACCGCTGGGAGGGGCATTTCACGCCTGACCGGGTGGGCCGTCACGTCTTCTACATCGAGGCGTGGTGGGACGTCTTCGAGACCTACCGCTACGAGCTTTCCAAGAAGCACGCCGCCGGCGTGCCCATCGCCCTGGAGCTCGAGGAGGGCCGCCTGCTGCTCGAGCGCGCCGCTGCCCGCGCCGAGGCCGGGCTCGCGAAAGGGCTTGCGCAGTGCCTCGACGCCCTGGCCCGGGCGGCGGATCACGGCGCGCAGGTGGCGTTGCTGCTGGAGTGCGAGACCGCGCGGCTGATGCGCGAGGCCGACCCGCGCGCCCACCTGAGCCGTACCCAGGCGGATTATCCGCTCGAGGTGGAGCGCCTGGCGGCGCGCTTCGCCAGCTGGTACGAACTCTTTCCCCGTTCGCAGACGTCGGACCCCGCCCGCCACGGCACCTTCGATGATGTGCAGCGCCGTTTGCCGCTGATTCGCGACATGGGCTTCGAC
>NZ_JAMZBD010000379.1:0-3027 GCF_024158685.1 Halomonas sp. 707D4
GTTGATGAACGCCTGGGCGGAGACGATGAAGCCGATGCCGTAGCTCACGTAGGCGCCAAACAGATGGCCGGAAAGCTCCGCCCGCCGGCCGATCAGCATCGCCCGGGCGACGAACAGGGTGAACAGCAATACCACGCACACCGCGCCGATCATGCCGAGCTCCTCGGCGATCACCGCGAAGATGAAGTCGGTATGCGCCTCGGGCAGGTAGTGCAGCTTCTGCACGCTGTTGCCAAGCCCCATGCCGGTCACATGGCCGCGGCCGAAGGCGATCAGGGCCTGGGTCAGCTGGTAGCCGGTGGCGAACTGGTCCGCCCAGGGGTCGAGAAAGCTCGTCCAGCGCGCCAGGCGGTAGGGCTCCATGATCACCATCATCACCGCACCGAAGGCCAGTACCCCGCCGCTGCCGATCAGCAGCGTGAGCGATGCCCCGCTCATCATCAGCATGCCGATCACGCAGACGGTATAGACCACCATGCCACCGAAGTCCGGCGCCAGGAACAGAAGTCCCGCGGGAATGGCGAGCACCGCGATCGGTCGCCACATGCTGAACGCCCGGTTGCGCAGCTCATAGGTGAAGCGCGACATGAACGCCGCCATGTAGAAGATCAACCCCACCTTGCCAAGCTCCGAGATCTGCAGGCTGGGAAGCGGCCCGGGCAGCGAGATCCAGCGCTTGCTGCCGTTGACCTCCTGGCCGACCAGCAGCACCATCACCAGCATGAAGATGCTCGCCATCAGGATGAGCGAGGCGTTCTGGCGCCACGCCTCGAGCGGCACGCAAAGCATGAACAGACAGGCGAACCCCGACACCAGCAGGAAGATCGCGTGCTGGCGAGAATAGTAGTAGCTGTTTTCCAGAAGCCCCACCGAGGCGGAGCTGACCATCACCCAGCCCAGGCCCGCCAGCGTGACCACTGCCACGATCAACCAGATATCGCAGGGCAGATGACGCGTGGCGACGGCGTTGAGAAAGCGCTGACGACGACTCATGAAGAGACCTCACTGCGGTGTTGGGCCACCCAGCGGCGAAACGCCTCGCCGCGCGCCTCGTAGTTGGCGAACTGGTCGAGACTGGCACAGGCCGGCGAAAGAAGCACGCAGTCGCCGGGCTCGGCGATCTCGCGGGCGGCGTTCAGGGCGTCATCGAGGGTCGCGACCCGGCGCACGCGCACCGCGCCCTCGAGCGCCTGCTCGAGGCGCGGGGCATCGGCGCCGAACACAACGACCTCGCGAGCGTAGCGTTCAAGCGGTACGGCGAGCGGCGAGAAGTCGGCGCCCTTGCCGACGCCCCCGGCCAGCAGCACCAGCCGGCCGTCGAGCGCCGCCCCGATGCCTTCGATCGCCGCCAGGGTCGCGCCGACGTTGGTGCCCTTGGAGTCGTTGACGTAGCGCACGCCGGCGAGCGTGTCGACCAGCTCGCTGCGATGGGGCAAGCCCTTGAACTGCACAAGCGCCTCGAGCATCTTCTCGCGACAAAGGCCCAGACGCTCGCCGAGGGCGAGCGCGGCCAGCGCGTTGAGCTGATTGTGACGCCCAGCGAGCGGAATGGCCGCGGCCTCGATCAGGCACTCGTCGCCCTTGGCAAGCCAGGTTCGCCCCTCCACCGTCGCCAGGCCCCAGCCGCCCTCGAGATGGGCGCTTGCACCGAAATGGTCGAGCGGCATGCCCGGCGCATCGGGCCAGGTGCGAGAATCGTCGGCGTTGACCACGGCGCACTCGGCGCCGAGAAAGATGCGCGCCTTCGCCGCGCGGTAGCCTTCCAGGTCACCGTGACGGTCGAGATGGTCGTCGCTGAGATTGAGAAACAGTGCCGCGGCAGCGCCGAGCCTGGGCGTGGTCTCGAGCTGGAAGCTCGAGAGCTCGAGAATGTAGAGCTCAGCCTCGGGCTGGGTTTCCAGCAGCGTCAGCGCCGCCGTGCCGAGATTGCCGCCCACGGCGGCATCGACCCCGCAGGCGCGGGCCATGTCACCCAGCAGCGTGGTGACGGTCGACTTGGCGTTGGAGCCGGTGATCGCCGCTATCGGCGCCTTCACCGCACGGCGAAACAGCGCGATCTCCCCCACCAGCAGAGGCTCGCCGGTGACGGGGCTTTGCCGCTTGGCCAGGCCCTCGAGCCCCGGGGTCGCGGGATCGACCCCGGGGCTCAGCACCACTTCCCGGGCGCGGCTGAAATCCACCTTCGAAAGCGGGCCGCACCAGGTGGCCACGCCCGGGTGGAGCGCCTCGAAATCCGCAAGCCCCGGGGGTTCTGCCCGGGTATCGATCAGCACGAAGGGCGCGCCCAGGCGCTCGAGGTGGCGACAGATCGCCCGGCCGGAGATGCCCAGCCCGATGACCGCGGTGACTCCCTCAGGTACTTGCATGCGTCGGCTCCTTGCGCGGCGGCGATCGACGGCGTTGATCAGCGAACCTTGAGCGTCGCCAGCCCCAGGAGCACCAGCACCACGGTGATGATCCAGAAGCGCACGATGACCCGCGGTTCCGGCCAACCCTTCAGCTCGTAGTGGTGGTGCAGCGGCGCCATGCGAAAGATGCGTCGGCCGGTCAGCTTGAAGGAGGCCACCTGAAGAATGACCGAGACGGTCTCGAGCACGAAGATGCCGCCCATGATGAACAGCACGATCTCCTGGCGCACGATGACCGCCACCACGCCAAGGGCCGCCCCCAGCGCCAGCGCGCCCACGTCGCCCATGAACACCTGGGCGGGATAGGTGTTGAACCACAGAAACCCGAGCCCGGCGCCGGCGATGGTGGCGCAGAAGACCGCCAGCTCACCGGTACCGTGGATGAAGGGGATGTGCAGGTAGGTGGCGAACACCGCGTTGCCGCTGGCGTAGGCGAACACCGCAAGGCCCATGGCGACCAGCACCGTCGGCATGATGGCGAGCCCGTCGAGCCCGTCGGTCAGGTTAACCGCGTTGGAGCTGCCCACGATCACGAAGTAGGTCAGCACGATGTAGAAGATGCCCAGCGGCAGCGCGAAATCCTTGAACAGCGGCAGCAGAAGGCTCGTTTCCGCGGGCG
>NZ_JAMZBD010000380.1:0-3027 GCF_024158685.1 Halomonas sp. 707D4
CGCTGTGCGCGCCCTCCTGCGCCGTGGCAAGCGGCGCAAGCGTCGCCTCGGAGGTGATCAGCACGAAGCGCAGCTCGTCCTCCAGGCGCGAGAGCACGGCGTCGAGTTCGTCGCTCACGAAAAGCGTCACCTGGCTATCCAGCGACCCCTTGATCTCGCCTTCGTTACGCGCCTCTTCCAGGCGCTTGTTGACCGCCTGCTTGACCTCGAGCACCCGCTCCCAGAAGGCGCGTCCCATCGGCGCGTCATCGTCGAGGGCCTCGAGCCCCGCGTAGTAGGTCTCGAGCAGCACGCTGTCGCCGCGCTCACCTGGGATGTGCTCGAAGATCTCCTCGGCGGTGAAGGAGAGGATCGGCGCGATCCAGCGGCTGAGCGCCTCGATCACGTGATACAGCGCGCTCTGGCAACTGCGCCGGGCGAGCGAATCGGGCTGGGTGGTGTACTGGCGATCCTTGATGATGTCCAGATAGAAGCCGCCCAGGTCGCGGGCGCAGAAGTCGTGCACCTGCTGGTAGACGTCGCGGAAGCGATACTCGTCGTAGGCGGTCTGGATACGCGCTTGAAGCTGCAGTGCGCGGTCGACGATCCAGCGATCCAGGGCGATCATGTCGTCGAACGCCACCTGATTGGTCGCCGGGTCGAAGCCGTTGAGGTTGCCGAGCAGAAAGCGCGCGGTGTTGCGGATACGTCGGTAGACGTCGGCGGTGCGCTTCAATATTTCGTCGGACACCGCCATCTCGCCGGAGTAGTCCGTCGAGGCGACCCACAGGCGCAGGATGTCCGCACCCAGCTTGTCCATCACCGCCTGCGGGGCGACCACGTTGCCCAGCGACTTGGACTGCTTGCGGCCTTGGGCGTCCACCGTGAAGCCGTGGGTCAGGAGCTGGCGATAGGGCGCGTGGCCGTCGATGGCCGAGCCGGTCAAGAGCGACGAGTGGAACCAACCGCGGTGCTGGTCCGAGCCTTCCAAGTAGAGATCCGCCTGCGGGCCGCTCTCGTGGCCCTGCGGGTGAGAGCCCCGCAGCACGTGGCGGTGGGTGGTGCCGGAGTCGAACCAGACGTCGAGGGTGTCCATCACCTTGTCGTAGTCCTGGGCCTCGGCGCCGAGCAGCGCCTGCGGGTCGAGGCCGAACCAGGCGTCGATGCCCTGCTCTTCCACGCGCTTGGCGACCTCCTCCATCAGCTCGACGGTGCGCGGGTGCAGCTCGCCGGTCTGCTTGTGCAGGAAGAACGGGATCGGCACGCCCCAGTTGCGCTGGCGCGAGATGCACCAGTCCGGGCGGTTGGCGATCATGCTGTGCAGCCGCGCCTTGCCCCAGGCCGGGGTGAACTGGGTGGCCTCGATCGCCTCCAGCGCCCGCTGGCGAAGGGTCTTGCCATCCTTGCCCGCGATGTCCATGCCCACGAACCACTGGGCGGTGGCGCGGTAGATCACCGGGGTCTTGTGGCGCCAGCAGTGCATGTAGCTGTGGGTGATCGGCGTATGGGCCATCAGCGCGCCGGCGTCGTCGAGGGCCGCGACGATCTTCGGGTTGGCCTTCCAGATCATCTGCCCGCCGAACAGCGGCAGATCGTCCACATAAACGCCGTTGCCCTGCACCGGGTTCAGCATGTCGTCGAAGCTCATGCCGTAGGCACGACAGGTGTTGAAGTCGTCGACGCCATAGGAGGGCGCGGAGTGGACGATGCCGGTGCTGCCGACCTCGCTCTCGACGTAGTCCGCCAGGTAGACCGGCGAGCGGCGATCATACAGCGGATGGCGGAAATCGATCAGCTCCAGCGCCTGGCCCTTGGCGGTGGCGATCACGTCACCTTCCAAGCCAAAGCGTGCAAGGCAGCTCTCGACCAGCTCTTCGGCGAGCAGCAGCAGGCGCTCGCCGGTGTCGACCAGCGCGTAGGTGAAGTCCGGGTGGACGTTGAGCGCCTGGTTGGCGGGAATCGTCCAGGGCGTGGTGGTCCAGATCACCACGGCGGCGGGCTTGGCCAGGGTCTCGAGGCCGAAGGCGGCGGCCAGCTTGTCGGCATCCTCCACCGGGAAGGCGACGTCGATGGCGTCGGACTTCTTGTCCTGGTACTCCACCTCGGCCTCGGCCAGAGCCGAGCCGCAGTCGAAGCACCAGTTGACCGGCTTGAGGCCCTTGAACACGAAGCCCGCCTCGACCATGTCGGCCAGCGCCCGGATCTCGCCGGCCTCGTTGGCGAAGTCCATGGTGCGATACGGATGATCCCAGTCGCCGATCACCCCGAGGCGCACGAAGTCGGCCAGCTGGGTCTCGACCTGGGCGGCTGCGTACTCGCGGCACAGCGCGCGGGCCTTGGCGGGCTCCAGGTGCTTGCCGTGGGTGGTCTCCACCTTGTGCTCGATGGGCAGGCCATGGCAGTCCCAGCCCGGCACGTAAGGCGCGTCGAAGCCGTCCAGGTTCTTGGACTTGACGATGATGTCCTTGAGAATCTTGTTCAGCGCGTGACCGATATGGATGCTGCCGTTGGCGTAGGGAGGGCCGTCGTGAAGCACGAACAGCGGCGCCCCCGCGCGCGCTTCGCGCAGGCGCTGGTAGAGGTTCATGTCCTGCCACTGCGAAACGCGCCCCGGCTCCTGCTTGGGCAGCATGCCGCGCATCGGAAAGTCGGTGTCAGGCAGGTTCAACGTGTGCTTGTAGTCCATAGTCCGGTCAGCCGTCGTTAGCATCGGCGTCGTCCGCCGAAGGGAAATCAGAAGAAGCGGCCTCTCGCCCGAGCGGCGCCGAAGCCAGCCAGCCCTCGCCAGCAGGGCGTATGAAAGTCGCGTTGGACGTCGTGTCCGTCAAGCCGAAGTAGCGCCGCGCTCGCGCCTGGTCGCGCTGGATCTGCACCTTCAGCGCGGCGAAGTCGTCGAACTTCACCTCGCCGCGCAGCCGCGCGCAGGGAATCACCGTCAGCCGCGTGCCGTAGAGATCGCCGTCGAAATCGAACAGGTGCACCTCGAGGGTCGGCCGCGTGGCGCCCACCGTGGGCCGAAAGCCCACGTTGGCCACCCCGGGGTAGCGC
>NZ_JAMZBD010000381.1:0-3015 GCF_024158685.1 Halomonas sp. 707D4
GGGCGTATGCGTGTTCTGTGGCGTCTCTCGCCGATGTTCGGCGCGTATCCGGTTCTTCGTTCGTCGTCACTGTGCGACCAGACCCCTTGGGTGTTATAGGGTCAAGCCTCACGGGCCATTAGTACACGTTAGCTCAACGCCTTGCAGCGCGTCCACACCGTGCCTATCAACCAGCTGGTCTCGCTGGGCCCTTCAGGAGGCTCGAGGCCTCGGGGATGTCTCATCTTGAAGGGGGCTTCCCGCTTAGATGCTTTCAGCGGTTATCCCGTCCGCACATAGCTACCCGGCAATGCCACTGGCGTGACAACCGGAACACCAGAGGTGCGTCCACTCCGGTCCTCTCGTACTAGGAGCAGCCCTTCTCAAACATCCAACGCCCACGGCAGATAGGGACCGAACTGTCTCACGACGTTCTAAACCCAGCTCGCGTACCACTTTAAATGGCGAACAGCCATACCCTTGGGACCGACTTCAGCCCCAGGATGTGATGAGCCGACATCGAGGTGCCAAACACCGCCGTCGATGTGAACTCTTGGGCGGTATCAGCCTGTTATCCCCGGAGTACCTTTTATCCGTTGAGCGATGGCCCTTCCATACAGAACCACCGGATCACTAGAACCTGCTTTCGCACCTGCTCGACGTGTCTGTCTCGCAGTCAAGCACCCTTATGCTCTTGCACTCATTGCACGATGTCCGACCGTGCTGAGGGTACCTTCGTGCTCCTCCGTTACTCTTTGGGAGGAGACCGCCCCAGTCAAACTACCCACCACACACTGTCCTCGATCCGGATGACGGACCTGAGTGAGAACACCAATGATGCCAGGCTGGTATTTCAAGGTTGGCTCCACCCGAACTGGCGTCCGGGTTTCCAAGCCTCCCAGCTATCCTACACAGGCAACATCAGTGTCCAGTGTGAAGCTATAGTAAAGGTTCACGGGGTCTTTCCGTCTAGCCGCGGGTACACCGCATCTTCACGGCGATTTCAATTTCACTGAGTCTCGGGTGGAGACAGCGTGGCCATCATTACGCCATTCGTGCAGGTCGGAACTTACCCGACAAGGAATTTCGCTACCTTAGGACCGTTATAGTTACGGCCGCCGTTTACCGGGGCTTCGATCAAGAGCTTCGGACGAATCCTAACACCATCACTTAACCTTCCGGCACCGGGCAGGCGTCACACCCTATACGTCCGCTTGCGCGTTAGCAGAGTGCTGTGTTTTTACTAAACAGTTGCAGCCACCTGGTATCTTCGACCGGTTCGGGCTTAAGGAGCAAGTCCCATCACCCTACGCCGGCGTGCCTTCTCCCGAAGTTACGGCACCATTTTGCCTAGTTCCTTCACCCGAGTTCTCTCAAGCGCCTTGGGATTCTCACCCTGACCACCTGTGTCGGTTTGGGGTACGGTCGCACATGATCTGAAGCTTAGAGGCTTTTCCTGGAAGCGTGGCATCAATGACTTCCGGTCCAAAGACCGTTCGTCTCGTGTCTCGGCCTTGAAGGGTCCCGGATTTACCTAAGACCCCAGCCTACTCACTTTCACCAGGACAACCAACGCCTGGCTCACCTAGCCTTCTCCGTCCCCCCATCGCAATCATGTCCGGTACGGGAATATTAGCCCGTTTCCCATCGACTACGCGTTTCCGCCTCGCCTTAGGGGCCGACTCACTCTGCTCTGATTAGCATCGAACAGAAAACCTTGGTCTTCCGGCGGGGGAGTTTTTCACTCCCCTTATCGTTACTCATGTCAGCATTCGCACTCGTGATACCTCCAGCATGCCTCTCGACACACCTTCATTGGCTTACACGACGCTCCTCTACCGCTCATCCAGAGGATGAACCCGTAGCTTCGGTACCTGGTTTAGCCCCGTTACATCTTCCGCGCAGGCCGACTCGACTAGTGAGCTATTACGCTTTCTTTAAAGGATGGCTGCTTCTAAGCCAACCTCCTAGCTGTCTGAGCCTTCCCACATCGTTTCCCACTTAACCAGGATTTGGGGACCTTAGCTGACGGTCTGGGTTGTTTCCCTTTTCACGACGGACGTTAGCACCCGCCGTGTGTCTCCCACGCTGGCACTCACCGGTATTCGGAGTTTGCCTCGGGTTGGTAAGTCGGGATGACCCCCTAGCCGAAACAGTGCTCTACCCCCGGTGGTGATACGTGAGGCGCTACCTAAATAGCTTTCGAGGAGAACCAGCTATCTCCGGGCTTGATTAGCCTTTCACTCCGATCCACAAGTCATCCAAATCTTTTTCAACAGATCCTGGTTCGGGCCTCCAGTTGATGTTACTCAACCTTCACCCTGCTCATGGATAGATCGCCCGGTTTCGGGTCTATATCCAGCGACTGGTCGCCCAGTTAAGACTCGATTTCTCTACGCCTCCCCTATACGGTTAAGCTCGCCACTGAATATAAGTCGCTGACCCATTATACAAAAGGTACGCAGTCACGGAACAAGTCCGCTCCTACTGCTTGTACGCACACGGTTTCAGGATCTATTTCACTCCCCTCGCCGGGGTTCTTTTCGCCTTTCCCTCACGGTACTGGTTCACTATCGGTCAGCCAGGAGTATTTAGCCTTGGAGGATGGTCCCCCCGTCTTCAGTCAAGGTTTCTCGTGCCCCGACCTACTCGATTTCACGTGATCAGATTTTCGACTACGGGGCTATCACCCGCTCTGGCCGGACTTCCCAATCCGTTCGTCTAATCTTTCACACGCTTAAGGGCTGGTCCCCGTTCGCTCGCCGCTACTGGGGGAATCTCGGTTGATTTCTTTTCCTCGGGGTACTTAGATGTTTCAGTTCCCCCGGTTCGCCTCGTACCTCTATATATTCAAGGTACGATACTGACCTTGTGGTCAGTGGGTTTCCCCATTCAGAGATGTCCGGGTCACAGGTCGTTTGCCACCTCACCGAACCTTATCGCAGGCTTCCACGTCTTTCATCGCCTCTGGCTGCCTAGGCATCCACCGTGTGCGCTTCATTGCTTGACCCTATAACCCGAAGGAGTCTGGATCGC
>NZ_JAMZBD010000382.1:0-3014 GCF_024158685.1 Halomonas sp. 707D4
GAGCCGATGACGGGCGAGGAGGTCCAGGCCGGCGAGGAGACGCTGGCCGCCGACCCCGAAGAGGCGCTCAGCGAAGAGAGCGCCATGCCCGGCGAAACCACCCGTTCCGACGTGGACGACGTGATCGCCGAGACCGAGCGGCGCTTCGAGGAGGCTCAGCGACAGCTCGACCAGCAGTTCCAGGAGGTCGAGCGTCAGAGCGACCGGCTCGATCCCGTGGAGCCTGCGGAATTCTCCGACGACTGGGAGGTGGAAAGCAGCCTGCCGGAAAGCGCCCGCCGCGAAGCGCAGGGTGGGGCGCTCGACGTCGACGAGCTGATCGAGGACACTGAGCGACGCTTCGAGCAGGCCCAGCAGCGTCTCGACGAACAGTTCCAGGAACTCGAGCGCGAATCGAGCCAGGCGGGCGACAATGTCGTTCTCGAGCCCGAAAGCTCCGTCTCGGAGTCCGCCTCCTCGCAGTCGCAGGACGCTGATGCAACAAGCGAGACGACCGCCACCGGCGTTGCGCGCTCGCTCGACGACGAGGCGTCAGACGCGTCCGGCCAAGAGCAAGGTGAGGCGCAGGAAGAGGCGTCGAGCGCAGGCGATACCCGCGAGCGCTCGGACATCGATCCCTAGGCGCGCAGGCAATAAAAAGGCCCGCATGTGCGGGCCTTTGTTTCGCGAGCCGATCAGGCGACGCGAATGTTGGACGCCTGAAGGCCTTTCTTGCCTTGCGTTACTTCAAAGGTGACTTTCTGACCATCCTGCAAGGTCTTGAAGCCTTCAGCCTGAATCTCTGAGAAGTGCGCAAAAAGGTCGTCGCCGCCGTCATCGGGTGAGATGAAGCCGTAACCTTTGGTGTCGTTGAACCACTTGACGGTACCAGTTGCCATCTGTCGTTTCCTTAACGTGCTTAGGTAATAGGCGGACAACCTCGTGTTTGCCCACAAATTCACTGTAGAAGCAAAAAAAGTGATCGTCCAGTGACGAACTCACGATTCCTTTAAACGCAGCGAGCCTCTTTCGATGAGCCAGATGACCCTGTTCGACGCGCAGTTCGTTCCCTTCGTGATCGCCATCACGCTGCTCTCCATCAGCCCGGGTGTGGACACGCTGCTGGTGATCCGCAATACCGCACGGGGCGGGGTGCGCGACGGCGTGGCTACCAGCGTCGCGATCTGCTGCGGGCTGTTCGTGCACGCCACGGTGTCGGCACTCGGCATCTCCTTGATCCTGCTGCAGTCCGCCTTCGCCTTCAACCTGCTCAAGCTGGCAGGCGCCGGCTATCTGGTCTGGCTCGGCGTGGCGAGTCTGTTGGCCGCGCGGCGAGGGACGGCGCTGCCCGTGGGGGAAGCCCGTGTGGCCGGGGCTCGCGTGGGACTCTTGCAGCCGATCAAGGAGGGGCTTCTCTCCAACGTGCTCAACCCCAAGACGGTGGTGTTCTACATGGCGTTTCTGCCGCAGTTCATCGCTCCGGGGGAACCGGTGCTGTTGAAGTCGCTGTGGCTTGCCGGGGTGCATTTCGTGATCGCCAACCTGTGGCAGATCGGCGTGGTGCTGATGGTGGGCGGGGCCAGCCGCTTTCTGGCAAGCTCGCGCTTTGCGCGGGTGCTCAACGCCGCGACGGGCACGGTGCTGGTGGCGCTCGGCCTGCGCCTGGCGCTGGAGCAGCGCCCGGGGTGACCGGGCGCTCGTTGGACATCAGCGCAGCGCGAGCAGGGCGCGGTCGTAGCGCACCTGCTGCTCGTTGTCGCTGAGCAGCGTCACGCCCTGGCTGTCGCCACCGTTGGCCAGGCTTTCGAAGATCACCCGGTAGCTCAACACCGCCTGGACGTAGTCGCGGGTCTCGCGAAACGGGATGCTCTCGACGAACAGGTCGAACGCCTCCACGCCGCGGCCGTCGCCCAGCCACTGGTCCACTCGGCCGGGGCCGGCGTTGTAGGCCGCAGTCGCCGCCAGGCGATTGCCCTGGTAGCGGTTGAGCTTGTCGCGCAGGTAGGTGCTGCCCAGACGAATGTTGAGCTCCGGGTCGAGTACGCCGTAAGGCCCCGGGTCGCTCAGGCCGAGCTGGCGGCTGACCAGCGCGGCGGTGCCGGGCATCAGCTGCATCAACCCTCTGGCGCCGGCGGGCGAGAGCGCCACCGGGTTGTAGGCGCTCTCACGCCGGGTGATGGCCATCAAGAGGTACGGGTCCACCCCGGTCTGCTCGCCCCAGCGCAGGAAACTTTCGCGGTAGGCGGGCGGGAAGCGCCAGTCCAGCGCATCCCACATCTCGCCTGCGATGGTGGTCTGCACCAGCAGCGGGTACCACTGGCGATGGGCGGCGTAGTCCGCCAGCGCCCGCGCCTGGGCCGGGGACGAGGTGCGCACGGCGTAGAGCCATTCGCTGTTGGCGAGTCCCTCCTCGCCGATGCGCATCAGCGCCTCGGTGCGCTGTACGGTGGCAAGCGCCGCAGTGCGTTCGCGCGAGGCGTCGTCGAAGTGGTTGCGCTCGTTGTTGAGTCGGTAGGGCACGCCGAGCCGTTCGGCGGCGGCGAAACCGTAGAAGCTGCGATCCAGCGCCGCCTCGCGGTAGCGCGCCTCGGCGGCGCCGTGGTTGCCGAGCTGCTCGTTGGCCCGGGCGAGCCAGTACTGCCAGCGGCTATTGCTTTGCTGGCTGGCGGGCATCTGGGCGATCCAGTTCAGCACCTCCGACCACTGGCGATCCTCCAGCGCCCGGCGCACGCGAAGCTCGAGCACGCGCTCGCTGTCGAGCCCCGGCAGCACGCTGTCCACCCAGGCAAGCGTGCCCGGCACGCTGCGCACCAGTGCATAGAAGGCAAGCTCCTCCTCGATCACGCGGCGCTCGTCGGCGGTCAGCGACAGGCGCGGCGCGATGCTCTGCCAGGCGGCAAGCGCTGCCGGCGTGTTCTCGCGCGTGTAACGCTGCAGAGCGGCCTGGTAGAACGCGGCACTCGCCGCGCACTCGGGGCCGAGACAGGCGGGCGCCTGAGCCACCGCGGAAAGGTTGCCCTCGATGCGCTCGACGG
>NZ_JAMZBD010000383.1:0-3006 GCF_024158685.1 Halomonas sp. 707D4
TCCCTGAGTCGCGAGGAGTTTCTCGAGTTCGTCTTCGAAGGGCTCGAGCTTCCCCATCTCGAGCGCAAGTCGCTCAAGTCCCTCGAGGAGATCAAGATGGTGCGCGCCGGGCTCTCCCGGGACGGCGTGCCGTCGCGCATGAGCGTGACCCGCTCGATGCGCGAGGCCTACGCCCGGCGCATCGCCATGCGCGCACCGATCAAGCGCGCGCTCAAGGAGGCTCAGGAGGCGCTGGCCGAGGAGCTCGACAAGGACCCCATCCTCAAGAACCCGGCCCGCATCGCGGCGCTCGAAGCCGAGATCGAGCGGCTCGAAAAGCGCATCGAGGCGGTGCCGTTCATCGACACTTTCGATCTTCGCTACCACCAGCTCGCGCCGGAGCCTCAGCCGTCGAGCCAGGCGGTGATGTTCTGCGTCATGGACGTCTCGGGCTCGATGACCCAGAACCACAAGGACATCGCCAAGCGCTTCTTCCTGCTGCTCTATCTGTTTCTGGAGAAGCACTACGAGAAGGTGGAGCTGGTGTTCGTGCGCCACCACACCGCCGCCCGGGAGGTGGGCGAGGAGGAGTTCTTCTATTCGCGTGAAACCGGCGGCACCATCGTCTCGAGTGCTTTGACACTGCTCAACGGCATCATCGACAAGCGCTACCCGCCGGCCCAGTGGAACCTCTACGTGGCCCAGGCCTCGGACGGCGACAACTGGGACGACGACTCCTCTATCTGCCGGGATCTATTGATCAAGGAGCTGATGCCCAAGCTTCAATACTACGCCTACGTCGAGATCACCCCGCACGAGCATCAGTCGCTGTGGCACGAGTACGAAAACGTGGCGAAGCGCTTTGCCGAGCGTTTCGCCATGCGCCAGCTCGTCGAGGCCGGCGATATCTACCCGGTCTTTCGCGAACTGTTCAAGCGCCGTTTGAGCACCCCATGACCTGGCCGTTTCGCCAGCAGGAGTTAGCGATGCGAGTCTCCCGCACTGCCCAGCCGATCGCCACCGGCTCGGACTGGAACTTCGATATCCTCGAGCGCTTCGACGAGGTGCTGGCCGCCCTTGCCGACGAGTACCAGCTCGATACCTACCCCAACCAGATCGAGGTGATCACCACCGAGCAGATGATGGACGCCTACTCGAGCGTCGGCATGCCGGTGGGCTACCACCACTGGTCCTTTGGCAAGCAGTTTCTCGCCGTGCAGCAGGCCTACAAGCGCGGCCAGATGGGGCTGGCCTACGAGCTCGTGATCAACTCCGACCCCTGCATCGCCTATCTCATGGAGGAGAATACGCTGATGATGCAGGTGCTGGTGATGGCGCACGCCTGTTACGGCCACAACTCGTTCTTCAAGGGCAACTACCTGTTTCGTACCTGGACCGAGGCGGACTCCATCGTCGACTACCTGGTGTTTGCCCGCACCTATATCGCCAAGTGCGAGGAGCGCCACGGCAGCCACGCCGTCGAGCAATTGCTCGATGCCTGCCACGCGCTGCAGAATTACGGGGTCGACCGCTACAAGCGGCCGTCGAAGATCTCCGCCGCCGCCGAGGCCAAGCGCCAGGAGGAGCGCGAGGCCTACCTGCAGACCCAGGTCAACATGCTGTGGCGCACCATCCCGAAACCGCTGGAGAAAAGCGAGCGCCTGCCGGGCCAGCTGCACGACGAGGACGACCCGCTGGGGCTTCACGAGGGAGGTCGCTATCCGGCCGAGCCCCAGGAGAACCTGCTCTACTTCATCGAGAAGAACGCGCCGTTGCTGGCGCCCTGGCAGCGCGAGATCGTGCGTATCGTGCGCAAGCTCGCCCAGTACTTCTACCCGCAGCGCCAGACCCAGGTGATGAACGAGGGCTGGGCCTGCTTCTGGCACTACACGCTGATGAACCGGCTTTTCGATGATGGTCACATCGACGAGGGCATCATGCTGGAGTTTCTCCAGTCCCACGCTGCGGTCATCCACCAGCCGGACTTCGATAGTCCCTACTACAGCGGCATCAACCCCTACGCGCTGGGCTTCGCGATCTTTCGCGACATCCAGCGCATCTGCGAGTACCCCACCGACGAGGACCGGACCTGGTTTCCCGACATCGCCGGCACGCCGTGGCGCGCAACGCTCGAGTTCGCCATGCGCAACTTCAAGGACGAATCGTTCATCCAGCAGTTTTTGTCACCCAAGGTGATGCGTGACCTGAAGCTGTTCGTGATGATCGACGACGACCAGAGCGAGACGCTCGCTATCGGCGCCATCCACGACGAGCAGGGCTATCGCCGCCTGCGCAACGCACTGTGTGCCCAGTACGCGCTGTCGCTGCGCGAGCCCAACATCCAGGTGTTCGAGGCGGCGATTCGTGGCGACCGCTCCTTGACCCTGCATCACGTTCAGGAGAGTCGTCGGCCGCTCGAGCGAAGCGTCTATCCGGTCATGCGCCACTTGCAGCAGCTGTGGGGCTTTCCCGTTCACCTGCTCTCGCTGGAGGAGGGGCGCGTCACGCACCGCTACCGCTGGCCGGTCGAGGAGACCAAAGTGGAAGGCACGCACTGAGCGTCTATACGAAGACCCCGCCGGAGGGCGGGGTAAGGCATCAACCTTGCGAGGTCCAGGACTGGCACCACCCTTCCGGGGCGACGCTGTTCTCGGGAAAGAGCTGGCAGCCTTCGTTGGCGGCGGTGAAGAACATGCAGTTGGAGCAGAGCTCGCCTTCCGAGAAGGCGGGATGATCCGAGGCGTCCGGGGCGCGCTCGACATAGTTGAGCGCTTGCGCTGCAGGGGCGCCGGGGTCGAGGCGAGGCAGCGACTGGGCGTAGGCGGTCCGGGAAAGGATGCCCGCCCCCAGCGGCAGGGCGGCCAGGCCCAGCATGCTGTCACGCATGAACTTACGTCGGCTCTGATCGGCCATGGTGTCTCCTTGGTATCACGGTCTGACAGCGCCTCTTGGCGGGCGGTGTCTCTGGACGAGTGTAGCGCGTCGCCGCACGCTCTACTTTAACCCAAGCTCTCCTCCACACAAGAC
>NZ_JAMZBD010000384.1:0-3004 GCF_024158685.1 Halomonas sp. 707D4
AGCGTGAGCGCCTCGGTCAGCGGCACGCCGAGGCGGTTGATGAACTCCAGAGGGGCGGCGCCGGTGCCACCCTCGCCGCCATCGACGACGATGAAATCCGGGCGCTGGCCGGTCTCGAGCATCGCCTTGACGATGGCGAACCACTCCCAGGGGTGGCCGATCGCAAGCTTGAAGCCCACGGGCTTGCCGCCGGAGAGCTCGCGCAGCCGGCCGATGAAGGCCATCAGCTCGAGCGGCGTGGTGAAGGCGCTGTGCGCCGCCGGCGAGATCACGTCCTGGCCCATCGGCACCTCGCGCGCCTCGGCGATCTCGCGGGTCACCTTGGCAGCGGGGAGAATACCGCCGTGGCCGGGCTTGGCGCCTTGCGAGAGCTTGATCTCGATCATCTTGACCTGATCGGCGCGCGCATTCTCGGCGAAGCGCTCTGCGTTGAAGGTGCCGTCGTCGTGGCGACAGCCGAAGTAGCCGGAGGCGATCTCCCACACCAGGTCGCCGCCGTGCAGGCGGTGGTAGCGCGAGATCGAGCCCTCGCCGGTATCGTGGTAGAAGCCGCCGCGACTCGCCCCCTTGTTGAGCGCCTCGATGGCGTTGCCGGAGAGCGAGCCGAAGCTCATCGCCGAGATGTTCAGGATGCTGGCGGAATAGGGTTTGCGACAGTGCCGCCCGCCGATCTCGACGCGAAAGTCGTGATCGTCGATGGTGGTCGGCGCCAGCGAGTGGTTGATCCACTCATGGCCCGGGTGATACATGTCGAGCAGCGAGCCGAAGGGTTTCTTGTCGGATTCGTTCTTGGCGCGCTGATACACCGCCGCGCGCTGCTCGCGGGAGAACGGCCGCTCGTCGAGATCCGACTGGATGAAGTACTGGCGAATCTCCGGCCCGATCGATTCGAGAAAGTAGCGAAAGTGGGCCAGTATCGGGTAGTTGCGGCTCACCGTGCGGCGCTTCTGAGACACATCGTAGATCCCCACCAGCGTCAGCGCCCCGAACACCACTACGCCGATCCACCAGGGCCACGCCCGGGTGGCCCCGACAAGCGATACCACCAGCAGCACGCTGCAGGTCACGAACACGGCGTTGCGCCGCGCGATACGTGTCAATCCGATTGCCCTGACCATGGCGTTGGTTCTCCCCGGGTTGAAATTCGAGCGGCTATGCTGCCTGCCTCGCTCAGCATAGCCGCAAACCCGCCGGCGCAGCGACGCTTGGCGCGCGCCAAGCGGACACCACCGAGATAACCGACTACCATGACTACTCATCGCCCTTCACTCACGCAAGGTTGTCATGGGTCTTCAGGAAATCGCCATCGGCGGCATCTTCATCAGTCCGCTGCTACTTTATGCCCTGCTGGGCTTCATCGCGACGCTTTTGCTGCGCACGCTCCTGCACCTTCTAGCACCCACCCGCCCGCTCTGGTTCGAGGCGTGGTTCGACGTTTCGCTGTTCGTGATCGCGACCGCGCTGATCACTTTCGTCTTCACCGTCTTGCTCGAGAATCCCTGATGCGACCTTCCCTGCGTATTCTGCTGACCTTGGTGGTGGTGGCGCTGGCCATCGCTGCGGGCACCTGGCTCTGGCGCTACTACCTCTACACGCCCTGGACCCGCGATGGCCGCGTGCATGCCGACGTGATCACCATCGCCCCGGACGTCGCGGGCTGGGTGCGCGAGCTCTCGGTCACTGATGCCGATCACGTCGACGAGGGCGACCCGCTGTTTCAGATCGACGCTGCCCGCTACCAGGCGGCGGTGAACCAGGCCCAGGCGGAAGTCACCCACCGCCAGGCCACGCTGGAACTCAGCCGCGCCGAGGCCAACCGGCGCAACCAGTTGGGCAACAGCCGGGCGATCAGCCAGGAGAACCAGCAGATCGCCCAGATCGATGCCCAGGTGGCGGCAGCGGATCTCGAGCAGGCCGAGGCTGCGCTGGAGGCCGCCCAGCTCGACCTGGAGCGCGCCAGCGCCACCGCTCCCGCGAGCGGCCACATTCTCAACGTCCAGTTCACCGCCGGCAACTACGTCAACCGTGGCACTCCGGTGATGGCGCTGATTCGCGACGACTCCTACTACGTGGTGGGCTACTTCGAGGAAACCAAGATGGCCGACATCCGCGTCGGCGACCCGGCGGACGTGACGCTGATGCAGGGCAACACGCCGCTTCAAGGGCGCGTGGCGGGCATCGGTCGTGGCATCGCCGATGCCAACACCGCGCTCAACGCTCAGCTCCTGCCCCAGGTGGCCCCCACCTTCAACTGGGTACGCCTGGCCCAGCGCATCCCGGTGCGCATCGCGCTCGACGAGGTGCCGGACCAGACGCTTCTGAGCGTGGGCATGACCGCCACCGTGCGTATCCGCCCCGCCGACGCCGCCGAGTAGCCCGATGCCGCCGCTGCTCAAAACCTACCTGATGCCCGACGTCACGGCGGTGCAGTTCGCCATCAAGACCACCGTGGCGATGATGCTCGCACTCTACATCGCCTTCTTTTTCGATCTCGAGCGCCCCTACTGGGCGCTCATCTCGGCGGCCTTTCTCCAGGTGCGACCGATGAGCGGCATGGTGATCGAGAAGGGCATCTGCCAGCTCGGCGGCACCTTCGTCGGCGCCGTGGCGGGGGTCGCAATCATGGCGCTGTTCGCCCAGGCGCGGGTGCCGGCGCTAATGACGTTGACGCTCTGGATCGCGCTTTGCACCTACGTGGGCTCGCTTTGGCGCAACAACTATACCTACGGCTGTCTGATGGCGGCGGTGACCGCGATGCTGATCGTGGTGATCTCAAGCGGCAGCACCCCGGCGGGCATCTTCGACGTGGCGGTAGCGCGGCTCACCGAGCTCGGCCTCGGCGCGATCTGCGCCACCCTGGTCAGCTCGCTGTTGTGGCCCTCAAAAGTGGGCGGACACCTGGCCCGGCAGGCGGACACGGTGATCAACCGCGCCTTCAGCCACGCCGCGCTGCGCCTTGAGGCAAGCGATGACACTGCCGCCATGCAGGCGGCGCTGCGCGGCG
>NZ_JAMZBD010000385.1:0-3002 GCF_024158685.1 Halomonas sp. 707D4
GCCGCCGGAGCAGCTCACCGCCCAGACGCCGGGCGAGTCGTCCGAGGCGGTGCGCGAGCGCGTGATGGCCGCCCGCGAGCGTCAGATGGAAAGAGGCGCACTCAACAGCCAGCTCGGCGGCAAGGCGCTGGAAGCCGCCTGCGCCCTCGACGACGAGGAGCGCGCCTGGCTCGCCGGGGTGCTGGAAAGACTCAAGCTTTCGGCCCGCGCCTACCACCGCGTGCTGCGGGTGGCGCTGACGCTTTGTGACCTGGAAGGCGCCCCCAAGCCCGCCCAGGCGCACCTGATCGAGGCGATCGGCTATCGGCAGCTGGATCGGCTGCTGGGCAAGGGCTGAGCTCTCGTCCTACCCGGCGTGACGGCCGCTCATCACCCAGGCCGTCCAGGAGCCGTCGAACAGTGAAAGCCGTTTGTACCCGGCAAGCTCGGCGGCCACCCACAGGATGCAGGCGGTGATGCCGGAGCCGCAGCTGAAGGTCAGGTGATCCTCGGGCGACAGCCCTCTTTCATGCAGCAGCCGCGCGATCGCCTCGGGGCTTTTGAAGTGGCCGTTCTCCAGCACCTCGGGAAAGGGCAGGTTGCAGGCGCCGGGGACATGGCCGCTCGAAAGCTCCGGGCGGGGTTCCGGGGCCTCGCCGGAGAAGCGCCCGGCGCTTCTGGCATCCACCAGCGTGAAGCGCGGCGTGGCGATATTGGCCTCCACGTCGTCCACACTGACCACGCTCGCGTTGGATGTGAGTATGGGTGGCGCGGCGAGCGGCGTGGGGTCGCTATAGCCCTGCTGCATCGGCAGCGACTGCGCCCGCCACCCGGGCAGGCCGCCATCGAGCAGCCGTACGTTCGTGAAGCCCGCCTGGGTCAGCAGCCAGTAGGCGCGCGGGGCCGAAAACACGCCACGGTTGTCGAACACCACGATCTCGTCATCGATCGAAAGCCCGAGCTGCCGGCACGCCTCCTGCAAGGACTCCAGCGCCGGCAGCGTGTGCGGAAAGGGCGCGCTCGGGTCGGAGAAGACCCGCTCGATATCGAACGCGAGCGCGCCGGGTAGCGTGCAGCCGTCCTGTGCAACGAACGGGGCGATGGGGCTATTGGGCAGCGAGGCGTCCAGCACCTTGGGCGGGCTCGCCTGCTCCAGGCGCTTGGCGAGTTCTGGGGCAGAGATCAGCAGGTTCGGCATGGGGTAAGACTCCTTGGGGGTGAGAAAAGGGCCGGCGCGCCCATCACGTCGCCGCGACGATCAGCGCTTCGAGTGCCCGCACGGCGGCTTCGTCGGAGGCGGTGGCCAGCATGAGCGGCGAGGAGGCATCGTCGTCGGCCAGTGCCACGGCCACCGCCTCCCGGGCGATCAGCGCCGCACTTCTGGGCAGGATCGCCACGCCCACGCCGGCCACGGCAAAGCCGATCATGCTCGAGATGTCCGGCAGCTCGAGTGCCCGAACGAGCGACACCCCGGCGCGCTCGGCCAGCGCCTCGACCTGGCGGCGAAGGAAGGTGCGTCCGGCCGCCGGCTGCATCAACAGCCGCTCACCGGCGAGGTCGGCGAGCGCTATGCGCTCGGCCCCGGCCAGTGGATGCGCCTTGTGCAGCAGCGCGAACAGCGGCTCCTCGCTGATACGAGTGAAGCGCAGCCCCGGCGTGGTATCCAAGGCGATATCGGCGCGCAGCAGCGCGACATCGAGCCGGCCCGCGCGCAGCGCATGCAGATGATCGAGTGCGTTGCCGCCGCTGAGCTGCAGGTCGAGCCCCGGGTGGCGCCGGCAGAGCGTCGCCAGCGCCTGGGTGAGCACGCTCGAGTAGAGTGCGCTGGCGGAGTAGCCCAGGCGCAGCCGGCCGATCTCTCCGGCCTCGGCCAGGCGAGCCCGGTGCCGGCTGCGCTGCGCCGCTGCCAATAGTTGTCGCGCCTCGTCCAGAAACACTTCGCCGGCGCGGGTAAGCTGGACGCCGTGGGTATTGCGTGACAGAAGCGTCACGCCCACGGCGGCCTCGAGCTGCTTGATGGCCTGGCTCAAGGGTGGCTGGGTCAGGTGCAGCCGCTTCGCGGCGCGACGGAAGTTGAGCTCTTCGGCGACGCCACGAAATAGCCCAACTGCTTGATCTCGAACATGGCCAGACGACTCACGGTGAGAGGAAAACCGACATTCCGCTAAGCGAGCCTTCAACATACCCTAAGCGCTTCGTTCAGCCCAGGGAGCGCCCATGCGCCTTTTGATCCTCGCCACCTCGACCGGGGCGTTCTTCAATCTCTACCAGCTCCAGGCGGTCTACCCCTGGCTCGCCGCCCGGCTGGAGGCGAGCCTGACCCAGGCGGGCTGGCTCAACATGGCCACGCTGCTCGGCATGATGTTCGCCGCCCCCTTCGCCAGCCGCTGGACGCGCCGCCTGGCGCCGGTCAACGCCATCCTCGCCGGCATCGGGCTGCTGGTCGTGCTCAACGCCCTGCTGGCGGCGAGCGCCACGCTCACGGGCCTGTGGCTCGTTCGCCTGGCCCAAGGGGTCGTGCTGCCCTGCGTGCTCACCGCCTGCGTGGCGCTTCTGGCGGGCGCCGAGAACGAGCGCCAGCGCGCGCAGTGGGTGGGGCTGTTCGTGACCGGCACCATCGCCGGCAGCACCTTGAGCCGCTTCTACCCCGCCTGGGCGCTCGATACGCTGGGCTGGGCCGGCGGGTTCGGCAGCGCCGCGGGGCTTCTTGGCGTGGTGTGGCTGATCCTTCTGCGCCAGCGCCGGCATACCCCTGAATACGCAGCGTCCGCCGCCCAACCGCCCTTCCGCGCCCTCCTGAAAAAGGCGCTTGCCGAGACGCGGCTGCGGCTTGCCTTCATCGTCGGCTTCAGCCTGCTCTTCACCCAGAGCGCCATCTTCACCGCGCTGGGGCTCAAGCTCGCCCAGCCGCCCTTCCTGCAAAGCGCCGCGCAGATCGGGCTCGTCTACCTGGCGAGCCTGCCCGCCATCGCGGCGGTGCTGGCAAGCCCCCGGCTCTACCAGAATCGCCGGGAGGCGCCCTT
>NZ_JAMZBD010000386.1:0-2977 GCF_024158685.1 Halomonas sp. 707D4
GAAGCGGCGCTGGGTCAACGCATGGGTGAAGGTCTGGAATCCCGGCAGCACGCAGTCGAAGGCGCACAGCGTGTCGAGCGACAGCGGCCCCGGCAGGCGGGCGAGGGGGTGATCCGGCGCGCAGACGAAACACAGCCGGTCACGCCATAGCTCCACCGCCGAAAGCGCTGTCAATGGGGTGGGCGAAAGGGTCACCACCGCGATCTCCACCTGCCCGTCGAGCACGCTCTGGTAGGCGAGCTCGGAATCCTGAAAGCGCAAATCCAGCGCCACGTCCGGGTGGGCTCGCGTATAGCGCTTGAGAATCGGCGGCAGGCGATGAAGGCCGATGTGATGGCTGGTGGCGAGCGTCAGCCTGCCGCCCACCTGGCCCGACAGATTGGCCAGCGCCCGGCGGCTATCCTCCATCGCCTCGAGAATGCGCACTGCCTGCGGGCGCAGCAGGTGGCCCGCCTCGGTCAGCGCGATGCGCCGTCCGATACGATCGAAAAGCCGCGTTTCGAGCTGGCTCTCGAGGGTGGCGATGCGCTTGCTCACTGCCGGCTGGGTCAGGTGGAGCCGCTCGGCAGCGCGGGAAAAGCTCTGGGTATCGGCCACGGCCAGAAAGGCCTGCAGGCTCTGGGTATCCATCCGCGATCTCCTGGCTGAAAAGCGCTTGAGCAGGTATTCCAGTATGGAATCCAATCCATGAATAACATGAATTGCTTTTATGCGCGAGCCGCGTGACACTGGTTGCCATCCACCGCCCCCTAGAGGCGGAAGGCAAAAACGACGGACGCACCGGACCGAATCAGCAGGGCAGCCGCCCGGGAGAGCACGATGTCAGGTCAAACCCTCTACGACAAACTCTGGAACCAGCATTTGGTCAAGCAGCGCGACGACGGCACTGCGCTGATCTACATCGACCGCCAGCTGCTGCACGAAGTCACCTCGCCCCAGGCCTTCGAAGGCCTGCGCCTGGCCAAGCGTAAACCGTGGCGGCTCGACGCCAACCTGGCCACGCCAGATCACAACGTGCCGACCACGCTCAAGGAGCGCGCCGCCGGCAACAGCGGCATCGAGGACCCGGTCTCCTTGATCCAGGTGCAGACGCTCGACGACAACTGCCTCGAGTACGGCATCGAAGAGTTCAAGATCAACGACCCGCGCCAGGGCATCGTTCACGTGGTCGGCCCGGAGCAGGGCGCCACGCTTCCCGGCATGACCGTGGTGTGCGGCGACTCCCACACCGCCACCCACGGCGCCTTCGCGGCGCTTGCCCACGGTATCGGCACCTCGGAAGTCGAGCACGTGCTGGCGACCCAGTGCTTGCTTGCCCAGAAGATGAAGAACATGCAGGTGCGCGTGGAAGGCGAACTGGGCCTCGGCGTCACCGCCAAGGACGTGGTGCTGGCGATCATCGGCGAGATCGGCACTGCCGGCGGCACCGGCTACGCCATCGAGTTCGCCGGCAGCGCCATCGCCTCGCTCTCCATGGAAGGGCGCATGACGGTGTGCAACATGGCGATCGAAGCCGGCGCCCGGGTGGGCCTGATCGGCGTCGACGACACCACCATCGAGTACCTCGCCGAGCGCCCCTTCGCGCCCAGCGCCGAGCAGTGGGACGCCGCGGTGGCCGACTGGCGCGCGCTGGTCTCGGATGATGATGCCACTTTCGACAAGGTCGTGACGCTCAAAGCCGAAGAGATCGAGCCCCAAGTGAGCTGGGGCACGAGCCCCGAGATGGTCACCGGCATTACAGGCCAGGTGCCGGACCCGCTGGCCGCGGTGGATGACACCGTCAAGCGCAGCCACACCCGGGCGCTGGAGTACATGGGCCTGCAGGCGAACCAGAAGATCACCGACATCAAGCTCGACAAGGTGTTCATCGGCTCCTGCACCAACTCGCGCATCGAGGATCTGCGCGAGGCCGCTAAAGTGGCCAAGGGCAACAAGGTGGCGGACTCGATCAAGCTCGCCATGGTGGTGCCGGGCTCGGGGCTCGTGAAGCGCCAGGCGGAAGCCGAAGGGCTCGACAGGATCTTCATCGAGGCGGGCTTCGAGTGGCGCGAGCCGGGCTGCTCGATGTGTCTGGCGATGAACGCCGATAAGCTCGGTGCCGGCGAGCACTGCGCCTCGACGTCGAATCGCAACTTCGAAGGCCGCCAGGGCTACGGCGGGCGTACCCATCTGGTGAGCCCGGCGATGGCTGCCGCCGCGGCGATCGCCGGCCATTTCGTCGATGTCCGCACGCTGCCCGCCAACGACGCCACTCACGCCCAGGAGGCCTGACATGAACAAGTTCGAACGCCTGGAAGGTCTGGTCGCGCCGCTGGATCGCGCCAACGTCGACACCGACCTGATCATCCCCAAGCAGTTTCTCAAATCGATCAAGCGTACCGGCTTCGGGGTGAACCTGTTTGACGAGCTGCGCTATCTCGACGAAGGCCAGCCCGGCCAGGACTGCTCGAAGCGCCCGCTCAACGACGGCTTCGTGCTCAACCAGCCGCGCTACCAGGGCGCCCAGGTGCTGCTCGCCCGGCGCAACTTCGGCTGCGGCAGCTCCCGCGAGCACGCCCCTTGGGCGCTGGAGGACTTCGGCTTTCGCGTGGTGATCGCGCCGAGCTTCGCCGACATCTTCTACAACAACGCCTTCAAGAACGGCATCCTGCTGATCACCCTGGCGGAAGAACAGGTCGACCAGCTGTTCCAAGAAGTCGAGAGTAGTGACGGCTACCGCCTCGATGTGGACCTCGAGAACCAGCGCGTCACCACCCCCAGCGGCGACGTCTTCACCTTCGAGGTGGACGCCTTTCGCAAGCACTGTCTGCTCGAGGGCCTCGACGACATCGGCATCACGCTCCAGGACGAGGACGCCATTCGAGATTTCGAGGCGAAGCACCGCCAGGCGCGCCCGTGGCTTTTCCGTCAGAGTGCCTGACGCTCACCGACGCTTTTTTTAAGGAATTCGCATGACCCAGAAAGTACTGCTGCTGCC
>NZ_JAMZBD010000387.1:0-2976 GCF_024158685.1 Halomonas sp. 707D4
GTCTCGTTGAGCCCGGCCAGCGACTCGCCGGCGATGACGACGCTGCCGTCGCTGGGGCGGTCGAGCCCGCCGAGCAGGTTCAGGAGCGTCGTCTTGCCGGAGCCGGAGCTTCCGACGATGGCCACGCGCTCGCCGGCGCGCACCTCGAGGGCCAGCCGGTCGAGCACGGTGAGATCCTGCGGGCCTTCGCTGTAGACGCGGGTGAGTCCCTGGCAGGAGAGCATCACCGGGGCATCGGAAATCGTCGAATTCATGAGCGCGTCCTTATTCATAGCGCAGTACGTCCGCTGGCTGAACCCGCGCGGCGCGCCAGGCGGGATAGAGCGTCGAGAGGAAGGTCAGGCCGAAGGCCGCCAGCACGATGTCGCGAATGTCGTCGAACAGCAGGCGCGACGGCAGGTGGCTGACGAAATAGACCCCGGCATCGAGGAACTGGATACCGAAGGTGGCCTCGAACCAGGCGACCAGATCCGATATGGTCAACGCCAGCACCACCCCGGCGAGCACGCCGAGCGCGATACCGATCAAGCCGATGGTCAGGCCCTGGACGATGAAGATGCCCATGATCGAGCGGGGCGTCGCGCCGATGGTGCGCAGGATGGCGATGTCCGCCCGCTTGTCGGTCACCACCATCACCAGGGTCGAGACGATGTTGAACGCCGCCACGGCGACGATCACCGTCAGCAGCAGCCCGATCATGCGCTTCTCCATCTGGATCGCCTGGAACAGGCTGCCCTGGGTGAAGGTCCAGTCGCGGCCGATGTAGCCCGGCCCCAGGTCGTTGACGATGGCCTGGGTTTCGCTGCCGGCGACGAACAGGTCGTCGAGCTCGACGCGCAGCCCGCCGATCGCATCGCCCAGGCGCGCCAGCGTCTGCATGTCCTCGATGTTGGCATAGGCGAGACTGCCATCGAGGTCGGCGCCGACGCTGAAGATGCCGCTCACCGTGAAGCGCTTGAGGCGCGGGAACACCCCGGCCGGGGTGATCGAGGCCTCCGGCACCAGCAGCGTCACCCGGTCACCCACGCCGACCCGCAGGCGGTTGGCGAGAATCGACCCCAGCACCACGTTCCACTCGCCCGGGGCGAGATCCTCGAGCGCACCTTCGCGCATGTGCTGGCCGACGATCGAGACCTGCTCTTCCCAGGCCGGATCGATCCCGGTCACCATCGCGCCCTGGTTCTGGCCGCCGGCGGAGAACATGCCCTGCTGCTCGACGTAAGGGGCCACGCCGATCACCCGGTCGCGCTCCATCAGCCGGTCGGCGAGTGCTTCCCACTCGACGAGGCCGGGTTGGTACTCGATCTTGGTGTGGGGCACCATCCCGAGGATGCGCGTGCGCAGCTCGTGGTCGAAGCCGTTCATCACCGACAGCACCAGGATCAGCACGGTGACGCCCAGCGTCAGACCCAGCATCGAAATCAGCGAGATGAACGAAATGAAGTGGTTGCGGCGCTTGGCGCGCACGTAGCGCAGCCCCACCAGAAATGGCAAACGGTCAAGCATGGCAGGATTCCTTGATGATGGGCGCCCATGGTACGGTTTTTTTGAGCCTGCTGCATGCGCAAACACGCATCGAGGATGCGATCGCCCAGGCGATGGTTCACCCACGGGACAATGACTTGCAACTTGGCGGGCAAGCCCCTACATTGCGCGCGACATCGGCCTTCACGTCAGGCCGCCTTTCATGGGCAACGAGAGCATCCGATTTTGGCACACCCCTCTTACCGCTTGCTGCCGGAATGGCATCCCCAGGATGGCCTTCAACTCACCTGGCCCCGCCCGGACGGCGACTGGCAGCCGATTCTCGAGCAGATCGAGGCGACCCTCGAGCGCATCGTCCTGGCCACCGCCGACACGCAGCGCGTGCTGAT
Organism: Halomonas sp. 707D4; assembly: GCF_024158685.1. NCBI lineage: Bacteria > Pseudomonadati > Pseudomonadota > Gammaproteobacteria > Oceanospirillales > Halomonadaceae > Halomonas > Halomonas sp. 707D4. The sequence continues at coordinate 1,875 of NZ_JAMZBD010000387.1, forward strand.
CAGCGTGCCGGACGCCGCCACCCGAGAGCGCCTCGCGACGCGCTTTGCGACCTTTGGCGTTGCGCCCGCTCGCCTGCGCTTGATCGAGGCCGACACCGACGATACCTGGGCCCGCGACCACGGCCCGCTCGGGGTGATGGGCGAGAACGGCGAGATGGCGCTTCTCGACTATACCTTCACCGGCTGGGGCGGCAAGTTTCCCGCGCTGCGTGACGATGCCCTGACCCGCGCTCTCGACCGTCAAGGCGTCTGGGCCTGCCCGGTGGTGACGAAGTCGCTGGTGCTCGAGGGCGGCGGTATCGAGACCGACGGCGAAGGCACGCTGCTGGCCACCAAGGAGTGCCTGCTCAACCCCAACCGTAACCCGGACCACTCGCAGGAGGAGATCGAGGCGCTGTTGAAGGCGGAGCTCGGCGTCTCGCGCATCCTGTGGCTCGAGAACGGCTACCTGGAAGGCGACGATACCGACAGCCACATCGACACCCTGGCGCGCTTCTGCAGCCCCGACACCATCGCCTACGTGCGCTGCGACGACGAAACGGATCCGCACTACGCGGCTCTGAAGGCGATGGAAGCGGAACTCATGGCCTTTCGCCGCCTCGACGGCTCGCCCTACCGCCTGGTCGCCCTGCCCTGGCCCAAGGCGGCGCTCGATCCCGACGACGGCCACCGGCTGCCCGCCACCTACGCCAACTTCCTGATCATCAACGAGGCGGTGCTGGTACCCACCTACGCCGACCCGGCGGATCTTGCCGCCCTGAATGCCCTGGCCGGCGCCTTTCCCGGGCGCCGGGTGATTCCCGTCGAGTGCCACAGCGTGATTCGCCAGCACGGTAGCCTCCACTGCCTGACCATGCAGCTGCCGCGCGGCACGCTCGACACCGCGCTTTTCGAGGAGGATGCATGACCCACGCACTGACCGTCGCCGTCGTTCAGCAAAACGCCTGGCCGGACAAGGCCCAGAGCCTCGCCGAGAGCGAGAAAGGCGTGCGTGCCGCCGCCGCCCGCGGCGCCAAGCTCGTGCTGCTTCAGGAGCTGCACGCCACGCACTACTTCTGCCAGTACGAGGACCCGGCGCTGTTCGAACTCGCCGAACCGCTCG
>NZ_JAMZBD010000388.1:0-2954 GCF_024158685.1 Halomonas sp. 707D4
GATATTCTCGGCGCGGTAGCCGCTGACGAGCGTAATGCCCGCCTCTTCGAGCTGGGTGCTCATGGGCGGGTAGACGTTGGCGTCGGAACCGCTGACCTGGTGGCCGAGTTCGCGGGCCAGAAGCGCGAGGCTACCCATGAAGGTGCCACAGATACCGATGATATGCAGACGCATGGGTGCCACACTCCTCCCCGAGCTTGCCGGACCTTCCAAAAAGCGTAAGAAATCAGTCGCCGAGACTAGCACGGCTTGCCCTCGAGCTCATCTTCGCCGCTCAAATATTCGCCTGGATGTGACAACGCCGGCGCTTTGTTGCAGGATGCGGCCACCTTATCCATATCGACGAGCGCGCGGCCAGGGGCCGCGACGCGACGGGAGTAGACGATGCGCGTCATCATTCGCACCTTTTTCCGCGGCCTTCGCCTGGTGCTGGCTCCGATCCTGCTGGCCCAGGAGAAGCTCTCCACCCCGAAGGGCATGAGCCGCACGCCCGAGGCCCAGGCCGAGGTGGACGCTGCCTGCCAGGGGCTTGCGCTCTACCAGTTCCAGAGCTGCCCCTTCTGCATCAAGGTGCGCAAGGAGATCGCCAGACTCAACCTGGCCATCGACACCCGCGATGCCAAGAACGACCCGACCCACCGCGAGGCGCTCGCCGAGGGCGGTGGCCGGGTCAAGGTGCCCTGCCTGCGTATCGAACAAGAGGACGGCAAGGCGCTGTGGCTGTACGAATCCAGTGACATCAACCGCTACCTGAACCAGCGCTTCGGCGCCATCTGACGCTCTTTCCTCGCCCTTGCGGGTGTAGCGATCAAACGTTGGTTTCAATGCCCGACCGGCCCGGGGCGGGGCTTGGCGACGGCTCATTCGGCAGACGAATGGGCCGTGTCATTTTTTCGATTGTGCCTGGCGACACCCACTCATTATGTTAAGGGCTTGCCTGCGAGCCGGCCTTGCCTGTCTTGTCGGCACGACAACAACACCGGCAATGCCGAACAATAAACAATGACCAACGGGAACGACCATGACGCTTAAAAAGACGATCCTCGCCTCCGTGATCGGCGCCGCCTTCGCGGGTGCCACCCTGATGCCGCTGGCCGCCAGTGCCGAAACCCTGCGCATCGGTTACTCCGCGGACTTCGAGACCCTGGACCTTCACGAGCAGCTCTCCGGCGGCGTACTGCGCTTCTCGCACATGACGTTCGACCCGCTGGTGCGCTGGACCAAGGATTTCGAGTTCGAACCGCGCCTGGCCACCGAGTGGGAGCAGACCGATGACACCCACACCCGCTTCACCCTGCGTGAAGGCGTGACCTTCCACTCCGGCAACGAATTCACCGCCAAGGACGTGGTCTGGACCATCGAGCGCCTGAAGGAGAGCCCCGACTACCGGGCGATCTTCGAGCCGATCGAAAGCGTGGAAGCCGTCGACGACTACACCGTCGAGATCACCACCACCGAGCCCTACCCGCTTCTGCTGAACCTCGCCACCTACATCTTCCCGATGGACAGCGAGTTCTACACCGGCGAGACCGACGACGGCAATGCCAAAGACGAGATCGTCAAGGCAGGCAACACCTTCGCCTCGCGCAACGCCTCCGGCACCGGGCCCTTCAGGGTCACCAACCGCCGTCAGGGCGTGCGCGTCGACATGGAGCGCTTCGAGGATTACTGGGACACCGAATCGCCGGGCAACGTCAGCGAGATCGTGCTGACGCCGATCGCCGAGAACGCCTCTCGCGTGGCGGCGCTGCTCTCCGGCAGCGTGGACTTCATCGACGCGGTGCCGCCTAACGACCTGGATCGCGTACGTGACGCCCAGGGTGCGAACCTCGTCGAGGTGCCCGGCACGCGGATCATCGGCTTCCAGCTCAACGAGGAGACCGTCGAGGCGTTCCAGGACGTGCGCGTGCGCCAGGCGGTGGATCTGGCCATCAACCAGGAAGGCATCGCCGATCGCCTGATGCGCGGTTTCGCCACTCCGGCGGCGCAGTTCTCGCCTGAAGGCTACGTTGGCCACAACCCGGAGCTCACGCCCCGCTACGATCTCGAACGCGCCCAGGCACTGATGGCGGAAGCCGGCTTCGAGGACGGCTTCAGCGTCGACATGATCGCGCCGAACAACCGCTACGTGAACGATGCCCAGATCGCCCAGGCCGTGGCCAACATGCTGTCGCGCATCAACATCACCGTGAACCTGCGCACCATGCCGCTGGCCCAGTACTGGCCGGAGTATGACGAGCGCGCCTCCGACATCGCCATGATCGGCTGGCACTCGGACACCGAAGACACCGCCAACTTCTTCCAGTACCTGACGTTCTGCATCGACGAGGAGAGCGGTGCCGGCCAGTACAACTACGGCAGCTACTGCAACGAGGAGATCGACGCGCTGGTCACCGAAGCGGACAGCGAGGTCGACCTCGAGCGCCGCGCCGAGATGCTCCAGCAAGCCGAGGCGATGCTCTACGAAGATGCCGGCTTCGTCATGCTGCATTGGCAGAACCTGGCCTACGGCGCCGCCGACGGTATCGACATCGAGCCGGTGGTCAACGCCATCGACTTCCCCTACCTGGGTGACCTGGTCATCGAACGCTAAGACCGACAGCCACACCATCGCAAGGATGCGTCGCTCCCCACTATTCCGGGGAGCGACGTGCTTTATGTCGCCGACGCGACGCGCCCAGCCCCTGGTTTCTATCCAACCTATGACATAGGTGGCGTACGCCATGATTGCTTTTCTCATCAAGCGGCTAATGCACGCGGTACTGGTGATGTTCGTCATCAGCCTGCTGGCCTTCGCCATTCAAGACAACCTCGGTGACCCGGTGGCCCAGATGGTCGGCCAGTCCGTGCCCGAAAGCGAGCGTCAGGCGCTGCGCGAACGTCTCGGGCTGACCGACCCCTTTCTGGTGCAGTACGCCCGCTTTGCCAAGAACGCCGTTCAGGGCGACTTCGGC
>NZ_JAMZBD010000389.1:0-2938 GCF_024158685.1 Halomonas sp. 707D4
CGCCGCGCACGAGCGACCGCTCGAAGCGCTGGACGACCCCGAGGCGCTGATCGAGGCGGTCGAGATCGCCTGCCGCTGCGGCGCTTTCGCCGTCACTCGCCCCGGCGCCTACGCCGCCCTGCCCACCCGCGAAGACATCGACGCCCTCGCCTGAAACGCTAGACGTTGGTCGCGTTGTGATAATGTCAGACATTTACTAGACTCCTTGCATTTGCCGCCTGCGGCCTTGTTCAGGAGCCTGCATGTCCCTCGATGCCCTGCCTGCCCATAGCGGCGGCGCCGACGAACTCGCCCGCCTGCTCGCCCGGGCACTGTTGAGCGGGCGCTGGCGCCCCGGCGAAGTGTTTCCCAAGGAGCTGGATCTGGCCCGACACTTCGCCGTCAGCCGCAACCAGGTCCGCAATGCCCTGGCCCGCCTGACCGCTGCCGGGCTTCTCGAGCGCACCGCCGGGCGCGGCACCGTGGTACGCGCGCTCGGCGAGTGGCATTTGCTCGACCCGACCATCAGCGAGTGGATGACGGGCCTCACTCGGCTCGATCCTGAGCTGATTCGCGCCATCTACGCCTTTCGCTTCTCCGCCGAGCCCGCCGTGGCAGCGCTCGCCGCGCGCATGGCGGACCCCCAAGATCTCGAGCGCCTGCGCGAAGCCTACGACGGCATGGCTGAAAGCGCCGAACAGGACCGCCAGCGCCACGCCGAGTTCGACGTGCGCTTTCACGACGCCATCTATCAAGCGAGCGACAACCTGGTGTGGCGCCAGGTGGGCCATCTGCTGCGCCCTTGCATCATGGCCTTGGTGCAGGACTCCCAGCGCCGGCTCGACACCCTGGCCGACAGCCTCGCGCGCCATCGCCGCCTGATGGATGCGATCATCGAAGGCGACGAACAGGCGGCCTCCCACGCCGCCCGCGAGGTGCTGCTGCGCACCGCCCGGGATCTCGAGATCGCTTTCGAATGACGCCCATCTTCCCACGACCACAGGAGTTTCCATGAAGATCACGCGCCTCAAGACCTGGCAGGTACCGCCACGCTGGCTGTTTCTCAAGATCGAGACCGACGAAGGCTGCTACGGCTGGGGCGAGCCGGTCATCGAAGGCCGCGCCGCCACGGTGGAAGCCGCCGTGCACGAGCTTGCCGACTACCTGATCGGCCAGGACCCGCACCGTATCGAGCATCTGTGGAACACGCTCTACCGCGCCGGCTTCTACCGCGGCGGGCCGATTCTGATGAGCGCGATCGCCGGCATCGACCAGGCGCTGTGGGACCTGAAGGGGCGCGACCTGGGCGTGCCGGTGCATCAGCTTCTGGGCGGTGCGGTGCGCGACAGGATGCGCATGTACGCCTGGACCGGCGGCGACCGGCCCAGCGACGTCGGCGCCGGGGCCAGGGCGCTGGTCGACAAGGGCTTCACCGCCTTCAAGATGAACGGTACCCCGGAGATGCAGATCGTCGACTCGCACAAGAAGATCGATGAAGCGGTGGCGCGGGTGCGCGAGGCGCGCGAAGCGGTGGGGCCGGACGTCGGCATCGGCATCGACTTTCACGGCCGCGTGCACCGGCCGATGGCCAAGGCGCTTCTGCGCGAGCTCGAGCCCTATCACCCGATGTTCGTCGAGGAACCGGTGGCCCCGGAGCATCTGCCGTGCCTGAAGGAGATCGCCGGCGGGCTTGGCTATCCGCTGGCCACCGGCGAGCGTCTGCATACCCGCTTCGAGTTTCGCGACCTTTTGCAGGACGGCATGATCGATATCGTCCAGCCGGATCTCTCCCACTGCGGCGGCATCAGCGAAGGGCTCAAGATCGCCGCGCTCGCCTCGGCCTATGATGTGGCGCTGGCGCCTCACTGCCCGCTCGGCCCGCTGACGCTGGCCGCTTCGCTGCAGCTCGACGCGGTGAGCCACAACGCCTTCATCCAGGAGCAGAGCATGGGCATCCACTACAACCAGGGCAACGACGTGCTCGACTACCTGGTGGACAAGACCGCGCTTTCGATCAAGGACGGCTTCTGCGCCATCCCTCAGGGCCCCGGGCTCGGGGTGGAGATCGACGAGCAGTTCGTCGAGGAGCGTGCCAAGACCGGCCACCGCTGGCGCAACCCGGTGTGGAGCCACGAGGATGGCTCCATCGCCGAATGGTGATCACCTCAACGGGAGACGTTGCATGACGACCGCTACCCACGAGCGACTGGCCTGGATCGCCGCGGACTGGGGCTCCTCCAACCTGCGGGTATGGGCGATGGACGCCGCCGACCGGGTGATCGATCGCGCCCGCAGCGAGAAAGGCATGCTGGCCCTTTCCCCCGCCGAGTACGAGGCGGAGCTTCTGCGCCTGGTGAACGACTGGCTGCCCGATCAAACGGTGCGCGTGGTGGTCTGCGGCATGGCTGGCGCCCGCCAGGGCTGGCAGGAGGCGGCCTACCTGGCGCTTCCCGCCGCGCTTGACCGGCTGAGCCAGGCGGCGGTTCGTCCCCGTTTGCAGGATCAGCGGCTCGAGGTCGTGATCCTGCCCGGCGCGAGCCAGCGCGGCCTCGACGGCGCCTTCGACGTGATGCGCGGCGAGGAGACCCAGCTCGCCGGGCTGCTCGCCACCTCCCCCGGCTTCAGCGGCCTTGCCTGCCTGCCCGGCACCCATTCGAAATGGGCGCGCCTGGACGAGGGTGCCCTCACCCGCTTCGCCACGTACCTCACCGGCGAGCTTTATGAGCTGCTGGCCGGCCACTCGGTGCTACGTCATTCAGTTGCGCCGGACCTGGACGATGACGCCTGCCGCGACGCCTTTCGCCAGGCGGTGCGCGAAAGCGTCGACCATCCCGGGCGCTTCACCAACGCGCTGTTCACCCTGCGTGCCCGAGACCTGCTCGACACCACGCTGCCCGGCGGCGAGCGGCGCGGGCAGTTGCTCGGCGCACGGCTCTCGGGGCTCGTCATCGGCCAGGAG
>NZ_JAMZBD010000390.1:0-2922 GCF_024158685.1 Halomonas sp. 707D4
CCGGCGCCGGGCGAACGGGCTGCGGTGCGCGCGGTACGCTGGCGGCGGCGGGCGTGGCCGGCAGGTAGTCGACGGGGTCGAACAGCAGCGTGACCGCCTGGGTCTGGCGTCCGGCGGGCGTGGTGAGGGTCACCAGCACGTCGAGCCAGGGCGTATCGACGGGCTGGCCGCTGGTGAGCTGCAGGTAGGTGCGCCCGTTCTGGCGTACGGGGGTAATGTCGACGCCGCTCAAGAGCGGCGACCAGTCGAGGCCCAGCGCGCCAAAGGCGGACGGCTCGGCCACGCTCGCTCCGAGCGCCTCGACCGGGACGTCATCGACATCGAGCAGGGCGATGCGCGCGTCGAGCGGTGCCGAGAGCGGCGACAGCACGGTGGTCTGACCAAGCCCCGCGGCAAGCGCAACGGGGCTCAGCAGCGTCAGTGAGAGCCAGGATACCCTGGCAAGCGTCTTGTTCATCGAGGCCCCTTGCCTTCGTTTCCCGGGCCTTGGTTTCGCAGGCCCCTGGATCATGCTTTTTTACCATAGCCTACTTTGTTTTGGGGGACCGAGTGTAGCGCTCTTCGCCCGGCGCCAACGAAAAGGGAGGCCACTGGGGCCTCCCTCTTGTACGCGTCTGTCGCGAATGCGACGTGCGATCACTGCTCGCGCAGGATCTTGAGCATGCGCTTGAGCGGCTCTGCCGCGCCCCACAGGAGCTGGTCGCCGACGCTGAAGGCGGAGAGATATTCGCCGCCCATGTTGAGCTTGCGCAGACGGCCGACCGGAATGTCCAGCGTGCCGGTCGCCGCGGTCGGGGTGAGCCCGGCGATGGTGGCTTCCTTGTCGTTGGGGATCAGCTTCACCCAGTCGTTGTGCTTGGCGATGCGCTCCTCGATCTCGTCGAGCGGCACATCCTGCTTGAGCTTGATGGTGAACGCCTGGCTGTGCGAGCGCATCGCGCCGATGCGTACGCACAGGCCGTCGATGGGCACCGGGTTGTCGCCGAGGCCGAGGATCTTGTTGGTTTCGACGAAGCCCTTCCACTCTTCGCGGCTCTGGCCGTTGTCGAGCTTGCTGTCGATCCAGGGGATCAGGCTTCCGGCCAGGGGTGCCGTGAAGTTCTCGGTCGGGAAATCGCCGGCGCGCATTCTGGCGGTGACCTGGCGGTCGATCTCGAGAATGGCGCTGGCCGGGTTGGCGAGATCCGTCGCCACGCTGTCGCGCAGATCGCCCATCTGACTGAGAAGCTCGCGCATGTGCTTGGCGCCGGAGCCGGACGCCGCCTGGTAGGTCATGGAGGTCATCCACTCGACCATGTTGGCCTCGAAAAGCCCGCCCAGGCCCATCAGCATCAGGCTCACGGTGCAGTTGCCACCCACGAAGGTCTTGGCGCCACGGGCGAGCTGCGCGTCGATCACGTGGCGGTTGACCGGATCGAGCACGATGGTCGCCTCGTCTTCCATGCGCAGGGTGCTGGCCGCGTCGATCCAGTAGCCGTTCCAGCCGCTCTGGCGCAGGTCCTTGTACACCTTCTTGGTGTAGTCGCCACCCTGACAGGTGACGATGACATCCAGCGCCTTGAGGGCGTCGAGGTCGAAGGCATCTTTCAGCGCCGGCACGTCCACGCCGATGTCGGGTCCCGGCTGACCCACCTGCGAGGTGGTGAAGAACACGGGTTCGATCCCCTTGAACTCACCGTCCTCCTGCAGGCGATCCATGAGCACCGAGCCCACCATGCCGCGCCATCCGACAAAACCGACTTTCAACATGTAACGTCCTCCGCTGATGCGTGTAAGAGTTGTAGACCACTCACTATAACAAAAGACGCCGGCCGCTGCGTAAGCGGCCGGCGGTTCGAGCCTGGGGCGTGCTGTACTCAGCCGCGCTTGGCGAAGGCCTCGAGCACGGCGTCGCCCATCTCGACGGTGGAGGCGTGGGCCTCGCCCGGCTGGGCGATGTCTGCGGTGCGAAGCCCCTGATCGAGCACGTCGCCCACGGCGGCCTCGATACGCTCGGCGAGCGCCGGCTCGTCGAGCGAGTAGCGCAGCATCATGGCGATCGAGAGCATCATCGCCAAGGGGTTCGCCACGTTTTGGCCGGCGATGTCCGGGGCGCTGCCGTGGCAGGGCTCGAACATGCCCTGGCCGGATTCGTTGAGTGACGCCGACGGCAGCATGCCGATGGAGCCGGTGAGCATGGCGGCGGCATCCGACAGAATGTCGCCGAACATGTTGCCGGTGACCACCACGTCGAACTGCTTGGGCGCGCGCACCAGCTGCATGGCGGCGTTGTCGACGTACATGTGGGAGAGCTCGACGTCCGGGTACTCCGGCGCCAGGCGCTCCATCACCTCGCGCCACAGGATGGTGACCTCAAGCACGTTGGCCTTGTCCACGGAGCAGAGTTTCTTGCCCCGTTTTTGCGCCATCTCGAAGGCGACCCGGCCGATGCGCTCGATCTCGCTTTCTGAGTAGACGTAGGTGTTGAAGCCCACCCGCTCGCCACCCCGCTCCTCGATGCCGCGCGGCTGGCCGAAGTAGATGCCGCCGGTGAGCTCGCGCACGATCATGATGTCGAGCCCGGACACCAGTTCCGGCTTCAGGCTCGAGGCGCTTGCGAGCTGCGGATACAGAAGCGCCGGGCGCAGGTTGCCGAAAAGCCCCAGGTTCTTGCGCAGGCCGAGCAGGCCCTTCTCCGGGCGCTTGGAGAGATCCTCGAGCTTGTCCCACTTCGGCCCGCCCACGGCGCCGAGCAGAATGGCGCGGGCGCCCCTGGCTTTCTCCAGCGTCTCGGCGGGCAGCGGCTCGCCAAACGCATCGAACGCCGAGCCGCCGACCAGCGCCTCTTCCACCTCGATATCGAGCCCCGCCTGCTGGCAGGCCTCGAGCAGGCGCGCCGCCTGGGCGGCGATTTCCGGGCCGATGCCGTCACCGGGCAGCAGC
>NZ_JAMZBD010000391.1:0-2912 GCF_024158685.1 Halomonas sp. 707D4
GCTCGAAGGGCCTCGAGTGCGCCGAACCCTCCAGGCCATCGCGCGTGAGCCGGTCGAGCCAGCCGTTCGCATCATGCTCGTCGAGCGTTTCGAGTCGGCCCAGCCAGGCAGCGTCCTCCTCCCTGCCCACGAAAGCCTCGAGCAGACGTAGCGACACCCATTCGTGACGGTAGCGATTGCGCCCTTCGAGCTTGCCCTGCAAGCGCCACTGGAAGGCCTCGCTCGCCTTGCCCAGATCGTGAAAGAGGGCCGCCAACGAGGCGAGGAGGTGGATCAGCCGCCCGCTGTGCCAATCGTTTTCGTCCTCGCGACGCAGGATATTGCGCCGGGTGGTGTTGGTCGGCGTAGCGCCCTTCGTGTTGAACTGCGCGGCATCCCCTACCACCCATAAAAGTTCGCTGTGGTCGTGGCCGCGAATCCAGTGGCAGGCCACGGCGGTATTCTTGCGGGCGCTCTTGCGCAACAGCTTTCTCAGCGTCTCGAGCCCGGCCTGGGTGATCGGCGTCTGCCAAGTGCGATCTCCGCGCCGCTCGGCGAACTGGTCGAGAATGCGCCGGGTTTCCTTCAGTGCCTTCTTGTTGCATTGGGAGATCAGCAGCACGTTCATGGATCACCGCTCCCCAACGTCTGGGCGACATCCTTGAGCGTGTCGATCATGAAATCGAGCGCCTCGGTACGCGTCAGGCGCTCGATACAGGCCTGGCGAAACGCCTGCTCCTCGTCGCCGCGCATGGCGGAGATGAACGCCTGGGGCAGGATGACGGCGTCCTTGACCAGATCCGCCACGTCGAACACCAACCCGCCTCGGCGGGTCTTGCCGTGCAGTACGGCAAGACCATGCGGAATTCCCAGCACCCAGGTGGCCGTCGCTCCAAGTCCGTAGGCCAGGTAGTTGCCGTGGTCGAGAAAACGGTTGGCGGGATCGGCGCCGGTACCACGCTTGGCTCGGGTGAACTCGCCATAGTCGGTCGCCTCCACGGCCAGCTTGAAGAGGGTCTTGGTGAGCCGCGCCTCCAGCGTCAGCAGATCGACACTGCTGGGCGCGTGGTCGATGGCGTGATGATGGTGGGCGAGCGCGCCTTTGAGCCGCGCTTCGTCGATGTCGAAACCGGCGTCGCGCATCGCCCGGCTGCTCCAGAGCGCCTCGATACGGGCAAGCCTTGCCTGCTGGAACGCGCGGGCGGCGTCGAGGCGCTTGGCATCGTCGAACCAGAAGCGCACCCAGTACTGCAGGTACTCGGTGGGCCGGTATTCGCTCTGCGGGGTGAGCCAGGCGACGTCGACGTCCACCTCGTTGGCCGCGAACAGCGGCGTGCCGCCTCCGCCGCAAAAGCCGACCAGCACGCCGGCCTTGGCGAGTTCGCGCATGGCGGCCTGGGTGATCGAGGTGCCGGTGCCCAGCAAAAGCGACGTGGTATTGGCGATCGGGATATTCCAGTACTTCGAGCGCTTGCCTTCATCGGTGACGTACTCGACGCGACCACCGTTGACCAGTACCCGGCAGTGCTGAAGGTAGTAAAGGTTCGCCCGCTTCGAGTGCAGGATGGTTTTTAGATCGTTCGGCGAGAAGTCATCCATGGGCACCTCTAAGTATTTTTCATCATCTAATCACCATCGGCGCTCGAACGCCACGCACCCTCGTCATACTTAAGCCTAGGCCGATTCGAATTACCGGCCGATGGCAAGAGGCCGTGCTACGCTTAGCGTTACTTTTTTCTCCCTACAGGCTTTCGATCATGCGGCTACGTCTCTGGCTCTGCGCGTTTGCGTGCGCGTTCACTCTTCCCGCGTTGGCGCAGTCTTCAAGCGACTGGGCGCCGTACGACGACGTGTTCGAAAACGGCGCGCGCCAGGCGAACCTGTGGCAGTGGGGGTGGACCGGGGTCTACGCCACGAGCCTGGCGGTGAACGCGTATCAGTCGAGCGAGGCGAGCAGCCGGGACGACCGGTTCGATGCGCGGGTGGGGGCGGTGAAGTCCGCGCTGGCGCTGGGGGGCATGTTCACCGACCGCCAGCCGCACCCGGCGGCGCTGGAACGCTACGAGCGCTTGAAAGCCAATGGCGAGCTGAGCGGCGTGCAGGCGCTGGGCCTCGAGCTTGCGAGAGCCGAGCGCGCGCGTCGGGGATGGAGCGCGCGGGTCGGGTCGCTTCTGGTCAACGGCCTGGCGGCCGGGGTGATCGCCGCCGATGGCCGGGGTGACGATGCGGCGATCAACTTCGCCTCGGGGATGCTGGTCAACGAGCTGCAGATCTGGACGCAGCCGAACCAGGCCTCCTCCGCGATCAACCGCTTTCAGCCGGCGCGGGTGTCGCTGGGGCCGGTGACGCTCGAGGGCGAGTACGCCCTGACCGTGGCGCCCCATCAGCTTGGCGCCACCTGGCGCTACTGAGCCCGCCCGCTCGAGGGAGGCGGCTTCGATGCCGCAGAAACAAGGATGACGCCGCCCGGGCGGCGCCCCGGATACGGGGATTGAAGGGAAAGACGCTATGGACGCGGCCTTGGCAGACAACGTGGATATCGTGGAGGTGCTCGACGAGCGCCATATCGCCAACGTGCTGGCCGGGCTCGACGACCGTCGCCATGCGCTGACGGTGGCCCTGAACGGCCACCCACCGGACTACCCGGCCCACCTGGAAGCGCTCGACGTGGACGGCGGCGAGTGCTCGCTGACCCTCACCGACGCCGGCAGCATCGCCGTCGCGACGCTGGGGCGGTGCTCGCTGACGCTCAACGCCGAGAACGACCAGCGGCTGAGCTTCGAGGGCATGACGGTGCTCGAGGCCGAGCGCCAGGCGCAGACGCTGATCCTTCGCGCCACGCTCCCCCGGCGGTTGACCACGGCGGCCCGGCGCACCCATGCGCGCATCGCTCTGCGCCGGGACATGGCGGTGAGCGCCGCGCTGACCCTGTA
>NZ_JAMZBD010000392.1:0-2912 GCF_024158685.1 Halomonas sp. 707D4
CCCCGGCCTGCACCTCGAAAAGATGCGCCTGATCGACATGGGGCACACCGAGCGCCTGGGCGGTGAAATCGTTGATCACCTTGAAGAGCGAAAGGCCCAGCGCCGCCTTCACCTCGCTCTTCTGAAAGTCCCAGGGGTTGTTGGTCATCTTGACCCGCTCGTTGTGCACCGGGCAGGCGAAGGCCAGGCACGCCTCACGAGGGGCCAGCTCGTCGATGGCGCCGACCCGGGCCAGGTACTCCCGGGCGGCCTCGACCGGGCCCGGGTAGTCGGCGCAGGCAAGGTTCTGCATGTCGTAAGGCGCCGTGTCACCGGGAATGACCAGCGCGAAGCGGGCGTTGGTGCCGCCGATGTCGCCGATCAGCGCCGGTCGCATCAGGCGTCTTCCTGGCGGATCTGGTTGTCCTGCAGGGCGATGTCGTCGGCCTCGAAGCCGCCAAACACGCCAGCGCCTTCCTCACCGCGCATGGCCAGGTGGCGGAATCCGCCGAACAGCTCCCGGCCCATGCCCACGTGGTAGTGATCGAGATCGGCGTGGGCGAGGCTGCGCTCGGCCCAGGTGGCCGGGTCGACCTTCGCTTCGAGCACGCCGGTATTGGCGTCGAGCGCCACCACGTCGCCGTCGCGAAGCTTGGCCAGTGGGCCGCCGTCGAGCGCCTCGGGGCTGATATGGATCGCCGCCGGCACCTTGCCCGAGGCGCCGGACATGCGCCCGTCGGTCACCAGCGCCACCTTGAAGCCACGGTCCTGCAGCACGCCGAGATACGGCGTGAGCTTGTGGAGCTCCGGCATGCCGTTGGCCTTGGGTCCCTGGAAGCGCACCACGACGATCACGTCGCGGTCGAGCTCGCCGGCCTCGAACGCGCCTTTCATCTGGTTCTGGTCGTCGAAGATGCGCACCGGCGCCTCGAGCACGCGATGCTCCTCGGCTACCGCCGATATCTTGATCACCCCGCGGCCCAGGTTGCCGTTCATCACGGTCAGGCCGCCAGTCGGGGCGAAGGGCGTGGCCACCGGGCGCAGCACCTCTTCATCGAGACTTTGTTCCGGACCTTCGCGCCACACGAGCTTGCCATCTTCCAGAAACGGCTCCTGGGTGTAGGCGGTGAGATCCGTGCCGAACACGGTGGGAATGTCGCCGTGCAGAAGGCCCGCGCCCAGAAGCTCGCGGAACAGGTAGCTCATGCCGCCGGCGGCCTGGAAGTGGTTGATGTCCGCCTGGCCGTTGGGGTAGACCTTCATCACGCTCGGCGTGACCGCCGAGAGTTCGGTGAAGTCGTCCCAGGTCAGCGTGATGCCCGCGGCGGCGGCCATGGCGATCAGGTGCAGGGTGTGGTTGGTGGAGCCGCCGGAGGCGAGAAGCCCGACCACGGCGTTGACGATGGCGCGCTCGTCGATCTGCTTGTAGAACGGGCGGTACTCGCCGCCGGCCTCGGTGTTGCGGATCGCCTGCTCGGTGGCGAAGCGCGTCAGCGCCTCGCGCATCTCGGTGCCCGGGTTGACGAAGGAGGTGCCCGGCAGGTGCAGGCCCATCACTTCCATCATCAGCTGGTTGGAGTTGGCGGTGCCGTAGAAGGTGCAGGTGCCGGGGCTGTGGTAGGACTCCGACTCCGCCTCCAGCAGCTCCCTGCGTCCGACCTTGCCCTCGGCGAAGAGCTGGCGTACCCGCGCCTTCTCCTTGTTGGGCAAGCCCGCCGGCATCGGGCCCGCCGGCACGAACATCGCCGGCAGGTGGCCGAAACGGGCAGCACCGATGAACAGCCCCGGCACGATCTTGTCGCACACGCCGAGATACAGCGCGGCGTCGAACATGTTGTGGGAAAGCCCCACGGCGGTCGCCATGGCGATCACGTCGCGAGAGAACAGCGAAAGCTCCATGCCCGGCTGGCCCTGGGTCACGCCGTCGCACATCGCCGGCACGCCGCCGGCGAACTGGGCGGTGGAGCCCATGGCGCGGGCCGCCTCGCGAATGGTGGTCGGGAAGGTCTCGAAGGGCTGGTGCGCCGAGAGCATGTCGTTGTAGGCCGAGATGATCCCCAGGTTGGCGCTGTTCATCAGCTTCAGCGTGTCCTTCTCCGCCGGGCTGCAGGCGGCGAAGCCGTGGGCGAGGTTGCCGCAGGCGAGCTCGGCGCGATGCACGCCGCGCCGGTGCTGGTCAGTCATGCGCTGCTCGTAGAGCGCCCGGCGCTCTTTCGAGCGCTCGGCGATGCGCGCGGTCACGTTGGCAACGGTGGCGTTCAGGGGCGTGGCGTTCAAGCTCGACATGGGAACCTCGGCTAGCTGTATCGGTGCGAATATGTGGTTATTTTACATTCCTGGGGGCAAGTTTAGGGGCGACATACGCCGCTTGGAACCTTTTTGTTTTGTTTATTACTCAATCTCGCCGGGCGCGGGCCCGGCGAACGTCTTCCAGTATGGGCCACGGGCTAGCCGTTCGCCCGGTTATCTTCCTGCTCCTCCACCTCGTCACGCTTGATGGAAAAGAACAGCGCGTAGAACACCGGCACGGCGATCAGCGTGAGGAGCGAGGCGAAGGCCAGGCCGCCCATGATGGTGATCGCCATGCTGTTGAAGAAGGCGTCCCAGAGCAGCGGAATCATCCCCAGAATGGTGGTGCCGGCGGCCAGGAACACCGGACGCAGGCGGCTCACGCTTGCCTGGACGAGCGCGGTGAAGCGCGGCGTGCCCTCGTCGATCTGGGCATCGATCTCGTCGACCAGCACGATGGCGTTCTTCATCAGCATGCCCGAAAGGCTCAGCATGCCCAGAAGTGCCGTGAACGAGAAGGGCAGGCCGGTGAGCAGAAGCCCGATCACCACCCCGCACACCGACATCGGCACCACCAGCCAGACGATCAGGGGCTGGCGGAGCTTGCCGAACAGCAGAATCGAGGTCAGCACCATGATCAGAAA
>NZ_JAMZBD010000393.1:0-2911 GCF_024158685.1 Halomonas sp. 707D4
GGTCAGCAGCGCCTGGTGCTCGGGGCTCAGGGCGTCGAACCAGCGCTGGCTGAACAGGAACGCATAGCCAAGATAAGCGTGGTTGCTGATCACCACGTCGGACTGCACCTCGTAGAACTTCATCTGGGTGATCGACACCAGCGGGTTCTCCTGGCAGTCGACGATGCGCTGCTGGAGCGCGTTGTAGGTCTCGCCGAAGGCGATCGGCACCGGGTTGGCGCCCATGGCCTTGAACTGCTCCATGATGATCGGGCTCTGCATCACCCGGACCTTCTCGCCCGCGAAATCCTGGGGGCCTTCGATCGGGTGGTCGCAGGTGAACTGCTTGAAGCCGCTCTCCCAGAAGGTCACGCCTTTCAGGCCCACCGGCTCGACGGTGGCCAGCAGGTCGTCGCCGGCCTGGCCATCCAGCACGCGGTGGGCGACCTCCGGCGTGGGAAACAGGAACGGCAGATCGACGATCTGCATGGCCGGCACGAAGCCCGAGAGCTTGGCGGTGGGAATGATCGCCGCCTCGACCGCGCCCAGCTGCATCTGCTGGGTCACCTCCACGTCGTCGCCCAGGGTGTTGTTGGGAAAGAGCTGTACCCTGAGTTCGCCGCCGCTGCGCTCGGCCACGGCGTCCCGAAAGCGCTCCGCTGCCAGGTGCTGGGCGCTGTCTTCCGGCAGGTCGTGGTGGAACTTGATCAGCGTCTCGGCGCTGACGGCGGAAGACATCAAGGCACCCAGCGCCACGCTACACGCCAATGCCGTTTGCTTGAACTTGTTGATCTGCATCTTCATGGAGTGATCCCTGCCATTACCCGGTTCTGAAAGCGCCTCGGGAAGCGAGTTAAGTAACCGTTTACTTAACGAACTGGATAAAGCAAGGAACGTGCCAACATAAGACACGGCGTGTCAGGCGGGCCTCTTCGCTTTCACGCGCTCATGACCGCACCAACGCGGTGCCGACGAGGCCCGGCGTGAGTCGAATTGGTGAGAATCAGCAGCAGGACTGGGCAACGCCAATCCAGAGGCGCTATTCGGCCTTGGGGTCGCGGGATGAGAAAGCCGTCACCGCCGCCACTACCAGCGAGCCCACCGCCAGGCCCACCACCGCCGAGCAGAGGGTATTGAAGCCCCAGCCGAGGGCGCCGCCCAGCGCACCGGCACTGGCGGCGATGCGCTGCTCGACATGGTGTACCCAGTCGTAGGGGGCGTTGAGCCAGCCCACGCCCTCCTCTCCCAGATTGACCAGCAGGATATGCCCGCCGACCCAGAGCATGGCGACGGTGCCCACGAGCCCGATGAGCGCCAGCACCTTCGGCATGGCCACCACCATGCCCCGGCCAAGGCGCTTCATCGCCGAGCTATCACGCTGGGCCAGGCGCAGGCCGATGTCGTCCATGCGGATCAACAGCGCCACCACGCCGTAGACCAGCACGGTGATGAACAGCGCCACCACGATCAGGCTGACGAGCTGCGACCAGAACGGCTGATGGGCGACCGAGGAGAGCGCGATCACCATGATCTCGGCGGAGAGGATCAGGTCGGTGCGGATGGCGCCGCTGACGATGCGCTTTTCCGCTTCCGGCCCCTTGGCCACCGCCGGGGTGTCGTCGTGGTGGCCGGTGAGCTTGTGCCACACTTTTTCGGCGCCCTCGAAGGCGAGATAGGTGCCGCCCACCATCAGGATGATCGGCAGAAGCGCCGGCAGGAAGTGGTTGAGAAGAAGTGCCAGCGGCAAGATGAAGATCAGCTTGTTGCGAATCGAGCCCAGCGCGATCTGCTTGACGATCGGCAGTTCGCGCTCGGGGCTCACGCCTTGAAGGTACTGCGGTGTCACCGCCGTGTCGTCGACCACCACACCGGCAGCCTTGGCGGTGGCGCGCCCGGCGGCGGCACTCACGTCGTCGAGCGACGCCGCCGAAAGCTTGGCCAGTGCGGCGATATCATCGAGCAATCCCAGCAAGCCCCCCATGCGGCGCCCTCCCTGAATCTGCGCTGTGCGATCGATCAAGCTCGATCAGTAAAGCACAGCGCGGGCGAAGGCGCTCGGGTGGCGTGAGAGAAGGCTAACGCGTCAAAGCTCGCGGCGCAGAAGCTCGGCACCGGCGCTCAGCGCCTGGAGCTTGCCGCGCGCCACGGAGCGCGGCAGCGGCGCCATGCCACAGTTGGTGCAGGGGTAGAGCTTGTCGGCATCGACGAATTGAAGTGCTCGTCGCAACGTGGCGGCGACCTCTTCCGGCGTCTCGACGGCGTGGTTGGCGACGTCGATCGCGCCCACCATCACCTTCTTGCCGCGAATCAGCTCGATCAGCTCCATCGGCACGTGGGAGTTCTGGCACTCGAGCGAGACGATATCGATGTTGGACTGCTGCAGTTTCGGGAAGACCTCCTCGTACTGGCGCCACTCGTTGCCGAGCGTCTTCTTCCAGTCGGTGTTGGCCTTGATGCCGTAGCCATAGCAGATATGCACCGCCGTCTCGCACTTGAGGCCTTCGATGGCGCGCTCCAGCGCCGCGATGCCCCAGTCGTTGACCTCATCGAAGAAGACGTTGAAGGCGGGCTCGTCGAACTGGATGATATCGACGCCAGCGGCTTCGAGCTCCCTTGCCTCCTGGTTCAGCGCCTTGGCGAATTCCCAGGCGAGCTTCTCGCGGCTCTTGTAGTGATCGTCATACAGGGTGTCGATCATGGTCATCGGCCCCGGCAGCGCCCACTTGATCGGCTTGTCGGTCTGGCTTCTCAGGAACTTGGCATCCTCGACGAACACCGGCTGGTGGCGCTCGACCGCCCCCACCACCGTCGGCACGCTGGCGTCATAGCGGTTGCGGATGCGTACGGTCTGGCGCTTCTCGAAATCCACGCCGCTCAGGTGCTCGATGAAGGTGGTGACGAAGTGCTGGCGGGTCTGCTCGCCGTCGCTGAC
>NZ_JAMZBD010000394.1:0-2906 GCF_024158685.1 Halomonas sp. 707D4
CACCGCCGGCTCGAAGGGCGCGTGCAGCCCCACGTAGCCGTAGCGTACGCGAAGCCCCTGCATGGCGGAGAGAATCATGGCCAGCGCCCCGTGGAACAGCGCATAGACGAGCCCTACCAGCAGCACCGCGTCGTGGCTCGTGCGGGTCGGTTCGAGCCCTGCCGTCAACAGCGACCAGAGCACCAGCCCCACCTGGGCCGCCCCCAGTAGCGCGCTCACGTAGAAGCCGCTGGCCAGGCCGCGATCCTGGTTGACGCGCAGCCCGCGCACCAGGCGCTCCATCATCCCGGCCCCCAGGGTCACCGCCACGCCGGCCGCGACGAGCACGACCAGCGACAGCGGCGAGACGTCCGGCATGCGCCACTGCGGCGACACGGTCCACAGGTAGAACCAGCCGAACAGGTACGAGAGGAAGAACGAGCCGTTGGCGATCGAGAACGTGGCCATCGCCCAGACGCCGGGACCGCTCATGGTGCGTGAGTGCAGGGGCGGGTCGCCCTCGCGCACCTCGGCGTCCGGCGCCGCCTCCGGATGCGCGCCGTTCTCCCAGGCCCAGCGCAGCAGAAACACCCCGGCGATGATCACGAACACGCCGGCCAGCGCGTAGACCCGGGTGAGCAGACTCACGCACACCACGGCCAGGGCGAGGGCCGCGAAGAACGGCCACCAGGAGTTGCCCGGCAGGTGGATGATCTCGCGCACCTTGCCGGTGATCGAATCGGTGCCCCACATTTCGCGACGCCCGTGGGAGGTGACGGCCAGCCCGTGCTTGCCTTCGGCCATGGTGCGCGGCAGGTCCGGGTTGTCCCACAGCGGGTGGCGAGTATCGATCTTCGGCAGGCTGACGAAGTTGTAGGCGCTCGGCGGCATGGCGTTGGCCCACTCGAGGGTGTCCGCCTTCCACGGGTTGTGCTGGGCGGGCTTGCCGAACTTGAAGTGCAGCGCGATATCGATCAGCACCATGGCGATGCCTGCCGACATCACGAAGCCGCTGATCGACGAGAGCAGGTTGAAGATCTCCCAGCCGTTGCCCGCCTCGTAGGTGTAGATACGCCGCGGCATGCCCAGAAGCCCCGTCCAGTGCATGATCAGGAAGGTGCCGTTGAAGCCCAGGAAGGTCAGCCAGAAGCCCCAGCGGCCGATGGTCTCCGACGGCATGCGCCCGGAAAAGAGCGGCAGCCAGTAGTAGAGCCCAGCCATCAGCGGGAAGAACATGCCGCCCACCAGCACGTAGTGCATGTGCGCCACCACGAAGTGGGTGTCGTGGACCTGCCAGTTGAACGGCACCAGCGCCAGCATCACCCCGGTCAAGCCGCCGCAGACGAAGATGATCAGAAAGCCCAGAATCCACAGCATCGGCAGCTTGAAGCGCGGCTTGCCGAGCCACAGCGTTGCCAGCCACACGAACACCTGAATGGCGGTGGGGATCGCCACCAGCATGCTCGCCGCCGAGAAGAACGCCTGGGCGAGCTGGGGAATGCCCACGGTGAACATGTGGTGCACCCAGAGCCCGAAGCTGATGAAGCCGGTGACCACGATGGCGAACACCACCCAGCCGTAGCCGACCAGGGGTCGCCCGGCGAACACCGGGATCAAGGTCGAGACGATGCCCGCTGCGGGCAGGAAGATGATGTACACCTCCGGGTGGCCGAACAGCCAGAAAAGGTGCTGCCACAACAGCGGGTCGCCGCCGCCGGCCACTTCGAAGAACGGCATGCCCACGGCGCGCTCGAGCTCGAGCAGCACGCTGCCGAGGATCAGCGGGGGAAAGCCGACCACGATCATCAGCGCCATGGCGAGGATGTACCAGGCGAAGATCGGCATCTTGTGCAGCGCCATGCCCTGGGTGCGGGTGCGCAGGATCGAGACGACGATCTCCACCCCGGCGGAGAGCGCCGAGATCTCGACGAAGGTGATGCCCAGCAGCCAGAAGTCCGACCCCAGCCCCGGCGAGTATTCGCTGCTCGAAAGCGGCGTGTACATGAACCAGCCGGCATCGGGCGCCATCTCGAGCACCATGCTGAAGCTCAGGATGATGCCGCCGAACAGGTAGCAGAAGTAGCCCAGCGACGTCAGCCGCGGGCACACCAGGTCACGAGCACCGATCATCTTGGGAATCAGGTAGATCGCCAGCCCCTCGAGGATCGGGATGGCGAACAGGAACATCATCACCGTGCCGTGCATGGTGGTGACCTGACTATAGATGTCCGGCGTCATGAAGTTCTGGTCGGGCGTGGCGAGCTGGGTACGGATCAGCATCGACAGCACGCCGCCGATCACGAAGAAGACCATTCCCGTGACCATGAAGCGCAGGCCGAGCGTGGTGTGGTTGACGATGGTCAGCGCCTTGATGCCCCGGGGGTTGCCCCAGATCTCGTGCAGGTCGTCGTGCAGCGCCTGCGGGTCGTCGGGCTGCTGGGGATCCTGTGGAGTCGCTTCGCGATTGATGCTCGTCATGGGGTCAGGGTCTCCAGCCAGTCACCCAGACCGCTCAGGGTGTCGGTATCCAAATCGTCGTGTTGCGGCATTCTGTTCCCGGGTTTCAACGTTTGATGGTGTCTCAGCCACTGGTAGACGGCGCCCTCCTCCATGGCCAGCGTGCCAGCCCCCAGCATCGTGCGCCCGCCCAGGTCGGAAAGATCGGGGCCGATCGTGCCGGCGCTCATGCCGGCGACCCGGTGGCAGCTGGCGCAGAAGGTGGTGAAGTTCTCCCGCGCCGGCTCGAAGGCGGGGTCGCTCGTGGCGAGGTCCGCCAGCGCTTCCTCGCTTCGCGCCGCGAGCCAGGCATCGAACTCCTCGCGCGGCAGCGCCTCCACGTAGAGGTGCATGTGGGCGTGGCCCACGCCGCAAAGCTCGGCGCACTGGGCGCCGAACACGCCGGGCTCGTCCGCCTCCAGGCGGATGCG
>NZ_JAMZBD010000395.1:0-2903 GCF_024158685.1 Halomonas sp. 707D4
GCCTGACGACCATAGCCTGCGTGAACCACCCGATCCCATGCCGAACTCGGAAGTGAAACCGCAACGCGCCGATGGTAGTGTGGGGTCTCCCCATGCGAGAGTAGGTCATCGTCAGGCACCTATCCGAAAAATCCCCCGTCTCTTCGAGGCGGGGGATTTTTTTATGCGCGAGCGAAAACCCTGCCGTCACGGTGATATGATGCGCCGCCAATGTATGCAAAAAATGATGCGGGAGTAAAACGTGAGTGAGATAGCGCCCACCACCTGGCTGGTCTATTGCCGGCCCGGCTTCGAGCCCGATGCCCTGGCGGAAATGCAGCACCATGCCGCGCAAGGCGGCATATCCTGCGTACCGACGCTGGGGGAGGGGTGGGCAAGCCTTGCGCGTGATGACGGTGAGCCGGTCAATGCCTTGCATCGCGACGCTCGCTTCGAGCGGCTCATCTTCGCACGCCAGAGCCTGGCGGCGCTGCCTGCGCTTACACTTACGCGTGAGGATCGTCTTTCGCCGATTCTCGAGCAGGTCAAGCAGAGCGGCTGGAGCTTCGAGGAGATCTGGCACGAGACGCCGGATACCAATGATGGCAAGGCCTTGGCCAGGCTGATCAAGGCGCTCACCAAGCCTTTGGAGAGCCTGTTGAAAAAGCGCGGGGCGCTGCGCCGCAAGGCTGGCGGTCGACGTCTGCACCTGTTCTGGACGGGCGGCGATCGGGTACAGTTGGGCATAAGCTTTCCGGGCAACCGCAGCGAGCTCAAGAACGGCATTCGCCGACTGCGCTTTCCCTCCCGCGCGCCGAGCCGTTCGACGCTCAAGCTCGAGGAGGCCTGGCACGAGTTCATCCCGCGCGACGAGTGGGGAGTGCGCCTGGCAGCGCATATGCAGGCCGCCGATCTGGGAGCCGCGCCCGGAGGCTGGACCTGGCAACTGGTTCAGCGTGGCATGTACGTCTACGCCATCGACAACGGCCCAATGGATACGGCGTTGATGAAGAGCGGGCAGGTGGATCACTTGAAAGAGGACGGTTTCGTATGGGCGCCCGAGACGCGCCTTGACTGGCTGGTATGCGACATCGTCGACAAGCCTATTCGCGTGCTGACCATGGTGGAGCGCTGGCTGATCAATCGCTGGTGTCGCGAGGCGATCTTCAACCTGAAGCTGCCCATGAAAAAGCGCTGGGACGAGGTCACGCGTTGCCTGGACCGGCTGGAGGCATCGCTAGCCGAAGCCGGGGTGCGCGCCGAGATTCGTTGCCGCCATCTTTACCACGATCGCGAAGAGGTGACCGTGCACGTTCGTCTCATGGCGTGACGACGTAAAACGACATGGGCTGACGAGCTAGGGTACCGGCTCGAAGATCTGTACCGTTTCTTCCTCGGTGAGAAGCGGTAGAATGCGCTCCATGACGGTTGCCCGCGCCTCGCTTCGATGCCACTCTTGCCAAGCGCGTAGATCCCGCCACTGGGTGATCATCAGGCGACGATCCGAATGGCCGAGCTTGACCAGCGTCTCGCCGCCGATGAACCCTCGGGCACCGAGCGAGGCGCGCATGGCCTCACGCGCGGCCAGCTCGTACTCCTCTTCCAGGCCGGGCATGATACGTCGTTCGATGATCACTTTAACCATGTGCCTATTTCCTTATCGAGACCCGCGATGACCGATACCTTGCCCGCCTTCGACGATACCCTGGACACCACGGGCCTCTACTGCCCCGAACCCATCATGCTCATGCACAACAAGGTGCGGGACATGGCCTCGGGTCAGGTACTGCAGGTGATCGCGACGGACCCTGCCACCACGCGCGACGTTCCCAAATTCTGCCAATTCCTGGGCCACGAACTCCTCGACGAGCAGGTCCAGGGCGACGAATACCGCTATTTCATTCGCCTGGCCTGAGGATCCGTCAGGCCTCCTCCTCATCGCCCGGCACGATCATCATAGCCAGCGCCTCCAGGGTCGCCGGATCCTCTTCCAGGATGCGGTTGGCGATATGCCGCTGAAAGAAGTAGACCGTCTGGTGGCGACTCCTGGCATCATAGAGACAGGCGTCGCCGAGAAGAATCGGCGTCATCTGCGCCTTCTCATCGTCGGCCAGCAGCGCCTCGACGCTTCCATCACTGTAGAGTCGCCAGCCGAAGACGGGCTTCATGCACCAGGGAGAATCCGGGTGATTCATGCACAGCGCATGAGTGCCGAGGGTATCCGGCAACTGCTGGATGAGCGTGACGTCCCTTGATGCCTCGTACTCGAAATACTCCGCCGCGGCGACCAGCTCGGCGTACTTGTGTTCAGGAGGGGTATCGAAGATTTCGTCGGTTTCCGGATCGCGGTAGCCGATGAAGTAGCCGTTCTCGCGGCTGTCGAGCTCGCTGCAGGCACTCAAGCCTTCCATCCAGGGAACCAGTCCCACGACGTCGCCATCGTCACGCAGGCCCCAGGCCAGAATCGGCAGGCCGTAGAGGGTGTCGGGATTCGCCGCCAGCTGGTAGACCATTTCAAGGCCGTCGAGCTCTGGCGCCAGGCGGATCACGCACTTGCGCGCCTGGTGACGCTGACGCACGGTGGCCAGGTCGATGACCTGGGCAGAGTGGGGTGACAGGGGTCTACCCATAGTGTCCCTCCTGGTGCTGCGTGGTCACGACGTTGATAGGCGACGCCTACCGCGTAATTCAACCAATAGCACAGGATGGGGCCGAGGTTAAGAGGGGCGAATCTTTTTTTCAGTCGGCGACGCAGCGCGGGTAATGCGCGCGAAGCGCGGTGTGTTCGAGCCGGGCGAGCTGAAAACGCCTCCAGGGTGCAGCGTCATCGTCGAGTGACAGCCAGCGGCGCTGGTAAGCCGCCACGGCGTCTGGCGGGGCGACCGTGTGGGCCTCGATCAGCGCGTTGACCGCCCCCAGCACCC
>NZ_JAMZBD010000396.1:0-2888 GCF_024158685.1 Halomonas sp. 707D4
GAGTACGCACACGGCGACCAGAAAGAGCTCGCGGTCGTCGGCGATGCGCTGCTCCTGGGTGTGGGTGAGCTGCTGCAAGCGGTGCATCTCGGCCTGCATCATTTGGGTCAGCTCGAAAAGCTCCATCCCCAGGTGCTCGCAGATGCACTCCAGTCGGGCCAGGGTGAGGTGGCGCTCGGCGAACAGGCGCTTGACCGAGGCTTCGCTCAGGCCGAGCCAGCGCGCCACGTCGGCGTAGGTCTTGCCTTGGGCGCGCAACTGGCGCTTCAGGGTGGCGAGCAGCGAGGCGGTCTGCGACATGCCGTTCTCCCGAGGAAAGTAGCGTATAAGGATACTCGAGCGGGCTCATGGCGCAACTTATCTCGCCAAGGTTGCGCGATATGCAGCGCTCATCGAAAGTCGCTTCACGACAAGGACACACAAGGTTCACCCCATGCAACGACTCTACCGAATGCCGGGCGCCTGGCCCTACCTGGCGGCGATCTTTCTCAACGCCTTCGTGGACCTGGGCCACAAGATCGTCATCCAGAACACCATCTTCAAGAGCTTCGACGGCACGACCCAGGTGATGCTCACCGCTGTGGTCAACGGGCTGATCCTGCTGCCGTTCATCCTGCTGTTTCGCCCGGCGGGGTTCGTCGCCAGCACCTATCCCAAGGTGCGCGTGCTGCGCGCCGCCGCCTGGGGGGCGGTGGGCATCTCGCTGGGGATCACCGCGGCCTACTACCTTGGCCACTTCTGGCTCGCCTTCGCCATGACGCTGGCGCTGGCGGTACAGTCGGCCTTCTACTCGCCGGCCAAGTACGCGATGGTCAAGACGCTGTTCGGCAAGCCGCGCCTGGCGGAAGCCAACGGGTTGGTGCAGGCGGTGACCATCGTGGCGATTCTGGCCGGCACCCTGGCGTTCACCGCGCTGTTCGAAGTCATGCTCGGCGCCCGTGACGGCGACCCGAGCGCTCTACTGCACCGGGTCGCGCCGCTGGGCTGGCTGCTGGTGGGCAACAGCCTGCTCCAGGCGCTGCTGCTTTACCGCCTGCCGCTGGACGCCGCTCCCGCCGCCGAGCCGGATACGGTGCCTGCGCCCCGCTCCACCCGCGAAACGCTGAGTGCCATCGCTCGCCAGCCGGTGCTGAGGCTCTCGATCATCGGGCTTGCGACCTTCTGGTCCGTGGGCCAGGTGCTCCTGGCGGCGTTTCCCGCCTACGCCAAGCAGGCGCTGGCCATCGACAACACCCTGGTGCTGCAGGGCATTCTCGCCGCCAGCGGCGTGGGCATCGCGCTGGGATCGATGCTCGCCAGCCGCTTCTCGAAAAACCGCATCGAGACCGGCCTGATTCCGGTCGGGGCGCTGGGCGTGGCGCTGGGGCTCGGCGCGCTGTCGTTTCTCTCGACGCCGCTCGCCCAGGCGCTGAACTTCGTGTTCATCGGCATGATGGGCGGGCTGTTCATCGTCCCGCTCAACGCCTTGATCCAGTTTCACGCCGAGGAGCGCACGCTTGGCACGGTGCTGGCCGCCAACAACTGGTTCCAGAACCTGTCGATGCTCGGGTTTCTCGTCGTCACCGCGCTGGTGGCGCTGGCGGGCCTGGACAGCCGCTACCTGCTCTGGCTGATCACCGCCGTGGCCCTGGTGGGCGGTGCCTACACCGTGGTCAAGCTGCCCCAGAGCCTGGTGCGCTTCGTGTTGAGTTTCCTGCTCACCCGCCACTACCGCGTGGCGGTGCACGGGCTCGAGAACATGCCCGCCCAGGGTGGCGTGCTGCTGCTGGGCAACCACATCAGCTTCGTCGACTGGGCCATGGTGCAGATCGCCTCGCCTCGACCGGTGCGCTTCGTGATGCTCAAGAGCGTGTTCGATCGCTGGTATTTGCGCGGCTTTCTCAAGGCGTTGGGCTGCATTCCCATTGAGCGGGGCGAAAGCGCGGCGGCCTCCCTCGAGGCGGTGGCCGAGCAGCTCAACGCCGGCGAGGTGGTGTGCCTGTTCCCGGAAGGCGCGATCAGCCGCACCGGTCAGCTCGGCGAATTCCGTCGCGGCTACCAGCGCGCCTGCGAGAAGGCCAACCCGGACGTGGTCATCGTGCCGTTCTACCTGCGCGGGCTGTGGGGCAGCCAGTTCTCGCGCTCCTCAAGCAAGCTCAAGACCCTGCGCAACGCCCCGCTGCACCGCGCGGTGACCGTCGCCTTCGGCGAGCCGCTGTCGAAGGACACCCCGGCGGACGTGCTCAAGCGGCGCATCTTCGAGCAGGCCACCCGCTCCTGGCAGCACGCCCTGGAAGATCTTCCCACCCTAGGTGAGACGTGGATCAAGAGCGTCAAGCGCCGCCCTGGCGAGCTTGCCCTGATCGACTCGATCAGCCGTCCGCTCTCGTCGGCCAAGGCGCTCAGCGCCAGCCTGCTGCTCGCCCGGCGCTTTCGAGCCCTCGCCCCGGAGCAGAACCTGGGCCTGCTGCTGCCCACCAGCAGCGCCGGGGTGCTGGCCAACATGGCCACGCTGCTGGCGGGCAAGACGGTGGTCAACCTGAACTACACCGCCGGCCTCGAGGCGCTGGGCTCGGCGCTCGAACAGGCCGAGATCACGACCGTGATCACCTCCGAGCGCTTCATCGAGAAGCTCGCGGCGCGCGGACTCGATACCCAGGCGCTGCTGGCCGACACCCGTGTGGTGACCCTCGAATCCTTGCAGGCGCAGATCAGCGGCGTGGCCAAGGTGGCGACCTGGCTTGGCGTGCGCCTGCTGCCTGCTCGGGCGCTGTGTGCGCTCTTCGACCGGGCGCGCGGCGCCGAGCAGACGGCGGCGATCCTGTTCTCCAGCGGCAGCGAAGGCGCGCCCAAGGGCGTGATGCTCAGCCACCGCAACCTGATGGCCAACATCCAGCAGACCTCGGATG
>NZ_JAMZBD010000397.1:0-2887 GCF_024158685.1 Halomonas sp. 707D4
GACAAACGCTACCGGCGAGCCGCCACGCGCCGGGGCGCCGCTACTCGGGAGGTGACGCCATGAAGCGCTGGCTCTTGCTGCTGCTGCCGCTGGGGTTCGTCGGCATTGCGCTGTTCTTCTACCAGGGCCTGGGGCGCGATCCCACCGCCCGCGACTCGGCGCTGATGGCGCGAGCGTTCCCCGCCTTCGAGGCCACGACCCTCGAAGACTCTGAGCGCCGCGTCGACGAGACGCTGCTGCGCGGTGAGGTCACGCTGGTCAACGTGTGGGGCGAGTGGTGCCCGGCCTGCAAGCAGGAGATGCCCCAGCTTCTGGAACTCGCCGATCACGGCATTCGCATGGTGGGCGTGAACTACCGCGACAGCCGCGAAAAGGGCGCCGAGTTTCTCGACGAGTACGGCGATCCGTTCGAGCTGAACATCTTCGACCCCGAGGGGAGCCTCGGCTTCGATCTCGGCGTCTACGGCGCCCCGGAAACGTTCCTGGTCGACGCCGACGGCGTGATCCGCTACCACCACAAGGGCTACATCGCACCGAGTGACGTGCAGGCGCGCATCCTGCCGGAGGTGGAAAAATGGCGCTGATGCGACTGCTGGCCCTGCTGGCGGGGCTTCTGGTGAGCGTGGCGAGCCTGGCGGCCATCGAAGTGCGCTCCTTCGACGACCCGGTACTCGAGCGCCGCTACGCGGACCTGACCGCCTCGATGCGCTGCCCGCTGTGCGAGAACCAGGCGATCGACGACTCCAACGCGCCGATCGCCGCCGACATGCGCCAGCGCGTGTTCGAGCTCCTCCAGGAGGGCCAGTCCGACAGCGAGATCGTCAATCACATGGTGACGCGCTTTGGCGAATACATCCTCTACAACCCGCGCCTGGAGAACCGCACCTACCTGCTGTGGGGCGTGCCCATCGCCCTGGTGGTGCTGGCCACGTTCGTGGTGATCCTGCTGGTGCGTGCCCGGCGCCACGCCTCGAGCCAGGCGCTCAGCGACCAGGAGCGCGAACGGCTCGCGGCGCTGCTCAACCGAAAGAGGTCTTCATGACGCCGCTCTGGATCGCGATCGCCCTGACCGCGCTGCCCGCGCTCGGGTTTCTGCTCGCCCCGCTGTGGCGCGCCCGGCCGCTTTTCGATGCCCAGCGCCGCTTCGAGCAGCAGGACGGCAGCGACGCGCAGAACGTGGCCATCTTCGAGCGCCGGCTTGAGTCTCTCGAGCGTGCCCGGGCGCGTGGCGAGATCGACCCGGCGCGCTTCGCCGAGGATCGCCTGGAGCTCGAGCGCAGCCTGCTCGAGGACACCGCCGCCGCTCCCCGGCGCGCGCTCAAGGCGCCGAACGCCGGTCGCCTGCTGGTGCCCGTGGTGATGGTGCTGGCCCTTGCGGCCTGCGTGCTCGGCTACCAGCGAAACGGCGCCGAGGGCGATCTTGCCCTCTACGCCATCAATCAGGACATGCTCGGCACACCTGCGCCGGACATCGCGGCGTACCAGGCACGCATGGAACAGGAGGCCGAGCGCCAGCCCGGCAACCCCAACGTCTGGGGAGCGCTGTTCTCGCTCTATCGCCAGGCCGGCGAGCTCGACCGGGCCGATGCCGCTCTGACGCGGCTGATCGAGATCGAGGGGCGCTCGCCGGCGCTGCTGGCGGAGCTCGCGGAGCTGCGCTTCTTCCAGGCCGGCCGCCGGCTCACCCCGGCCGTCCAGGCGCTGATCGACGAGGTCCAGGCGAAAGACCCGCGTCAGCCCAAGGTGCTGAGCCTGCTCGGTATCCACGCCTTCGATGGCGGCGATTTCGAGCTCGCCATCGATCGCTGGCGCCGGGCCCTGGCGAGTCTCGAGGACGAGGCCACCATCGAGGCGCTGCGCGAGGGTATTCGCACCGCCCAGGCACGCCTGGAGAGCCGCGATGACTGACGCCCGAGCGACGACCGTGCCTGCAGGGCTCGTCGCGTGTCGATCCCTGCCCAGAAACCGGAGCTGAAGAGCCGCCATGCGCTTAACCTCCATCCGCCTCGTCGGGTTCAAGTCCTTCGTCGACCCCATCACGGTACCCTTCGACGGCAACATGACCGCCATCGTCGGGCCCAACGGCTGCGGCAAGTCCAACATCATCGACGCGGTGCGCTGGGTGATGGGCGAGTCCTCGGCCAAGACCCTGCGCGGGGAGTCGATGGCGGACGTCATCTTCAACGGCTCCACCGGGCGCAAGCCCGTCGGCCAGGCCTCCATCGAGCTCAAGTTCGACAACCGCGACGGCGCCATGGGCGGGGCCTACGCCCAGTATGCGGAGATCGTCGTCAAACGCCTGGTCACCCGCGACGGCCAGTCCAACTACTTCTTCAACGGCCAGAAGTGCCGGCGCCGCGACATCGCGGATCTCTTCATGGGTACGGGGCTCGGCCCGCGCTCCTACGCGCTGATCGGCCAGGGCATGATCTCGCGGCTGATCGAGGCGCGCCCGGACGATCTGCGCGCCACCCTCGAGGAGGCCGCTGGCATCTCCAAGTACAAGGAGCGTCGCCGCGAGACCGAGAACCGCATGCGCCGCACCCAGGAGAACCTGGAGCGCCTGGACGACATTCGCGAGGAGCTCGACAAGCAGCTCGAGCGCTTGAAGCGCCAGGCCGAGGCCGCCAAGCGCTACCAGACCCTCAAGGCCCAGGAGTACCAGCTCAAGGGCGAACTGGCGCTGATTCGCGGCCGTGCGCTGCGGGCCGAGCAGACCCGCGAGGAGGCCCGGGTGCGCGAGCTCGAGATCAGCGTCGAGAAGGACGTGCTCGGCGTGCGCGCCTGCGAAACCCGCCTGGAGCAGGCCCGAGCGCGCCACGACGAACTCGCCGAGGTGCTCGAGCGCCACCAGCAGCAGTTCTTCGAGACCACCACCCGCATCGCC
>NZ_JAMZBD010000398.1:0-2881 GCF_024158685.1 Halomonas sp. 707D4
ACCCGCCTCGACCGCTTCGGCGTGCCCAGGCTTCTACGCACCCTCATCGCCGTGGTGCTGGCCATCGTGCTCTATCTGGTCGTGATCAGCATGCTGCGCGAGGTGACCGGCGAGATCCAGAGCCGTGCGGGCTTCGTCGGCGGCTTCGGCCTTCCGCCCTGGGTCGGCTGGATCGTCGGCGGCGCGCTTGCCGGGGGCGTGGGCTACTTCATCGGCCATATCTGCCTGGGGCTTCGAAGCGACTACCTGGCGATCGCGACGCTGGGCATCGCCGAGATCATCAAGGCGTTTCTGAAGAACTCCGACTGGCTGACCCGGGGCACCGCCACGGTCTCGCCGCTGCCCTGGCCGACCCCGGGGCCTTCCGAGCTCGGTTTCACGCTCTCGCGGGCGGTGTACCTGTCGCTGACCGCGGTGATCATCGCGGTGATCTTCTTTCTGCTCCACCGCGCCTACCATGCGCCCTGGGGGCGGATGATCCGCGCCATTCGCGACAACGAGGTGTCGGCGGCGGCCATGGGCAAGAACATCAACAAGCGTCGTCTCGAGATCTTCGTGCTCGGCTGTATCTTGATGGGCCTGGGCGGTGGCGTGCTCGGCACCTTCAACAGCCTGTTCGACCCCCAGGGGTATCTGCCGCTGAACCACACCTTTCTGGTACTGGTGATGGTGATCCTCGGCGGGCCGGGCAACAACCTGGGCACGATCTTCGGCGCCGTGGCGGTCTACATCATCTGGATCATGTCGGAGCCTCTGGCGCTTTACGTCATGCAGCTGGTGGCGAGCCTGGGCGAGAGCGCCGGATGGGCGCTTCCGAGCAACCTGGACAGCCGCGCGCTGCAGGCCCGGGTGCTGGTGATCGGCATGCTGATCACCGTCGTGCTGCGCTTCGCGCCCAAGGGGCTCTTGCCGGAGAACATCAAGACTCACGGCTAACCACCGACCATCACGAAAGACCATCACGAAAAACGCCCCGGGCTTTCAGCCCGGGGCGTTTTTTTACCAGGGTTCCTGGCGTCGTGACTTACAGATCGAGCTGCCCCTTGGTCACGAAGCGGCCATCCTCCACCGCCATTTCGACCACCACGCCGGGCACGTCGCCGTTCTCGTCGAACTCGTGGGAGCCGGAGGCGCCTTCGTAGTTGATCTCGGTGCCGGCGGCGATCAGCTCCACGGCCTTCTCCCACTCGCCGGGCAGGATTACCTCGCCCGGGGCGCTGGCCACACTTCGAAGCGCCTCGGACAGCCCTTCACGCTCGGCGCTGCCGTTTTGCTGGATGGCCAGCGCCAGCAGGAAGGCGGCGTCATAGGCTTGCGCGGCAAACACGGCGCTGGGGTCGAAGCCGGCCTCGGTAGCGGCGCTCTCGAAGATCTCGGTACCGGGAAGCTCGGGGCTGCCCGGGCGGGTAGCGATCATGCCATCGAGCACGTCGGCGCCGATTGCCTCGACCAGGCTGTCGCCGACCATGCCGTCGGCGCCCACGTACTGGGTGAACATGCCGCTCTCATACGCCTGGCGCAGCACGGTCTGGCCGGAGGTGTCGGCGTAGGCGAGCACCACCAGGGTGTCGGCGCCGCCGGCGGAGAGCGAACCCAGCTCCGAGCGGTAGTCGGCGCGGTTGTCCTCGTGGGCGAGATTGGCCACCACCTCGCCGCCGCCGGTTTCGAACGCGGTGGCGAAGGCGTCCGACAGCCCCTGGCCGTAGTCGTTGTTGACGTAGGTGACCGCCACGACGTCGATCCCCTTGTCGAGCAGGAGCTTGGCGAGCATCTCGCCCTGGAAGGCGTCCGACGGCACGGTACGAAACACCAGGTCGTTGTCGTCGAGTTCGGTCACCGCGGGTGCGGTGGAGGCCGGCGAGACCATCACCACGCCCCCGGGGACGGCGGCGTTGTTGGCCGCGGCGATGGTCACGCCGGTGCACAGGGCGCCGACGATCGCGGTGACGTTTTCCGAGTTGACCATGCGGTCGGCGGCATTGGAGGCCGCCGAGGCGTCGGAGCAGGTGGTGTCGCCGGAGGGCATCGACAGCGTCTGGCCGTCGAGGATGCCGCCCTGCTCGTTGACCTGGGCCACGGCGAGCTTGGCACCTTCGAAGATCGGCGGCGTCAGGCTCTCGATGCCGCCGGTGAAGCCTCCCAGGAAACCGATCTTGACGTCGGCCTGGGCGCTGGCCGCCAGGGCCAGGGAAGACGCCGCCACGGCGGTCACTAATGCGCGTTTATTTATCATGTTGTTCATCGCTCCCAATGTGAGGTGCGCGCGGGCCTTCGCCGACGCTGCCTCTAATCTGGAACCGCCGCGTGAAAAACACAAGCGCGGGCTGTTAACGCTTGCGCTAGAGCCAGCGCTCCAGGCGGAAGGTGCGACTCGCCCAGGCATTCAGGTGGCGCCACGCGTTGCCGGGCTCCTTCTCGGCGGCCAGCGGCTCGCCGCGATGCTCGTAGCGCCAGACGAGCTCCTCGTCGTCATCGAGCAGTACCTGGTAGCTGATGGTCGGCTCCTGGCCCACCGCCACCAGCTCGTCGAAGGCTGTCTGGAGCCCTTCGCTGCGTACCAGTACGCCGACCTCGCTGTTCCACAGAATCGAGCGCGGGTCGACGTTGAAGGAACCGATGAACACCTGGTCGTCCATGCGCAGCGCCTTGATGTGCAGCGCCGAGGCGGAGGCGCCGGGCACGCGCATCTCCTCCTCGCCATTGCCGTCGCCGGGCTCCTGCTCCGGGCGCAGCTCGAACAGGCGGATGCCGTGCGCGAGCAGCGTCTTGCGCCAGGGCGCGTAGGCGCCGTGCACCACGGCGGCGTCGGTGGACTCCAGCGAGTTGGTGATGACCTCGACCTCGACACCGTCGTCGGCCAGCGCCACCAGCCGCTCGACCC
>NZ_JAMZBD010000399.1:0-2880 GCF_024158685.1 Halomonas sp. 707D4
ACCGCCGGGTGGACGCCTTCGTCGACGCCCACCCGGCGGTGCGGGGTGCCCGCCAGCGCGCTCCCGCCGCTCAGCGCCGCTACGCCGGCATCGCCCTGGATATTCTCTGGGACCATTTTCTGGCCCGCGAGCTTTCAGGGCAGGAGGCGTTCGACGCGCTCGTCGAGCGCCTCTACGCGCTGCTCGCCGCGCATCCGGCCCCGGCGCGCCTGGCCACGATGATGCCGGCGCTCGTCGAGCACGACTGGCTGCGCCGCTACGCCGATTTCGGCTTTACCTGCCGGGCGATCGAGGGCGTGGGCCGCAGGCTCTCCGGCCCCAACCGATTGGCCGAGCTCGTGCCCTGGCTTGAACGCGACTACGCGCGGCTGGAGAACGATTTTCACCCCCTCTGGGCCGATTGCCTCGCGACGCTCTCGAGCAGCGGTGAAGCGGTCGGCACAGGTAAGATTCAATGAACGAGGGCGCCATGCGCGAACGTTTCTGGGAAAGATACCCGCTCGAGGAGCTGACCGCCGAGGAGTGGGAGGCGCTTTGCGACGGCTGCGGACAGTGCTGCCTCTTGAAGTTTCACGACGACGAGACCAAGGAGCTCGCCGTGCTGGGCGTGGCGTGCCGGCTGCTGGATACCCATAGCTGTCAGTGCAGCGACTACGAGAACCGCTTCGAGAGCGTGCCGGACTGCACCCAGCTCACCCCGGCGCTGGTGCGCGAGTTCACCTGGCTGCCCGCCAGCTGCGGCTATCGCCGGGTGGCGGAGGGGCGCAAGCTCGCCGGCTGGCATCCGCTGTTGAGCAACGACGCCGAGCGCGTCCATCGCAAGGGCGTCAGCGTGCGCGGTTTCGCCGTTTCACAGGACGCGGTGCCGGAGAAGGAGTGGGAGGATTACATCATCGCCATCCTGCCCATCGACTAGCGGGCGAGCAGTGCCATCACCAGGCGCTTGAAGCGCGATACGCGCGCCGGCGTGTCCGCCGATGCGGTCGGGGTGTCCCAGATGGTCAGAAAACGCTCTTGATATTTCATGTCACTCTCCTGGTTTGAGTTAGACATTGGTCTATACGACGAACGGCCATTATACCCGGGAGATCGATTGTGGAAAGCTTTATGGAAAATTTTTTCATAAAATGAAAGCCCCCGCGAAGCGTGCTCCGCGGGGGCTTTGGTCTCGGGGAGGCGCCGATCAGGCCGGCGCGTCGGCCAGGCCCAGCGCCCACAGGATGAAGGCGTCCTGGCGCGCCGCGTCCTGCCAGCTCTTGAAGCGCCCGGAAGCGCCGCCGTGGCCGCTGTCCATGTCGGTGTGCAGAAGGATCGGCGCATCGCCTCGTTGCGCCTCGCTCACCCGCGCGTAAAACTTGGCCGGTTCCCAGTAGCCCACTCGGGTATCGAACCAGTTGCCCTCGATCCACAGCGCCGGATAGGCCTGGGGCTGGATGTTGTCCATCGGCGAATAGCCGCGCAGGCGCGCCTCGACCTCGGGCTCGACGGGGTTGCCCCACTCGCTGTACTCGGCGGTGGTCAAGGGCAGCTCCGGGTTCTGCATGGTGCGCAGCACGTCCAGAAACGGCACGTCCAGCACGGCGGCGCAGAACGCCTCGGGCGCTCGGTTGACGCAGGCGCCGACCAGCAGCCCGCCGGCGCTGGCGCCGACCGCGACGATGCGCTCTGCCTGGCTCAGGCCCTCGTCCACCAGCGCCTGACGCGCGGCGAGGAAGTCGTCGAAGCTGTTCTCCTTGTGGGCCATCTTGCCGTTCAGGTACCAGGGTTCGCCGCGCTCGCCGCCGCCGCGCACGTGGGCCACGGCGAAGGCGACGCCGCGCTCGAGCAGCGAGAGCCTGGCGATCGAGAACCACGGATCGAGCGGTTCGCCGTAGGCGCCGTAGCCGTAGAGCA
The DNA here is from genome assembly GCF_024158685.1 of Halomonas sp. 707D4. Classification (NCBI taxonomy): domain Bacteria; kingdom Pseudomonadati; phylum Pseudomonadota; class Gammaproteobacteria; order Oceanospirillales; family Halomonadaceae; genus Halomonas; species Halomonas sp. 707D4. Next base: position 1,894 of record NZ_JAMZBD010000399.1, read on the forward strand.
GCGTGGGCAGCGGCCGGTCGGCGAGATCCGCGCGCATCACGATCGATACCGGCACCCGCTCGCCGTCCGGGGCACTGGCCCAGATCCGCTTGCTCACCAATGCTCCGGGCGTGAGGCCGCCGTGCACCGGCACCGTCTTCAGGTGCCGGCGATCACCGCTTTCAAGATCCAGCTCGTACCAGCTGGCCGGGTGGGTGAAGGACTCCTCGCGCAGCCGCACGCGAGTGGTGTCGAAGTGCGCCGACTCCTCGAGCAACTGGGAGCAGGGCGTCTCGGGCAGCGCGATCAGCGTGTCAATCGTGATCTCGTCGAGCCCGTCGAGCACCAGCCGGCGCAGCCGGGTCTGGGCCTCGTCGTGGCTTCGCTGGGCGACGATCAGCCCCCAGGCGTAGGCGTCCATGCCCTCCAGGGTATGGGCGTCGTCGTGGGCGATCAGCGTCTGCCACTCGGGGGAATCGCTTTCTTCCCAAGCGCTTTCTACGAGCGTATCCAGGGCGAAGTGCGGGCCATCCTGGTTGTGCAGCCGATAGAAGGCGCCCGGGCGATGGTCGATGCTGACCTCGACACCCTTGATGCGCCGGTGCAGAAGACGCGGCGGGGTGTTGGGTGCCGCGGCCGGAATCGCCAGGATCTCGGTGGTGTCCTTGGCGCTGGTCTCGATCAGAAGCCACGCCTTCGAGCGGGTCTTGCCCATGCCGAGCCAGAATTCCGCGTCCTCCTCGCGAAACACCAGGGTGGCGGGTGCTGGGCGTTCGGGGGCGGTGAAGTCGACCTGACAGCGCCACAGGCTGTCCGGGCGCTGGGTGGCGTCGAAGCGGGTGAACAGAAGCGTCGCATTGCGCGGGGTCTGGTCCTCCGCCCAGCACAGCGCCGGGCCGATGTCGTCGGCGAGCTTGTGCGGCTCGCCGTCGGGCAGCGCCTTGAGCCACAGCGCGTAGCGCTCGTCGCCCTGGGTGTCCTCGCTCCAGGCGAGCCACTGCTCGTCCG
>NZ_JAMZBD010000400.1:0-2844 GCF_024158685.1 Halomonas sp. 707D4
GATGAACGCCGCACGCTCGAGGCCAATATCGACAAAGGCAGCCTGCATGCCAGGCAGCACCCGCACCACCTTGCCTTTGTAGATATTGCCCACGATGCCGCGCCGGCGCGAGCGCTCGATCAAGGCTTCCTGCAGCACCCCGTTCTCGACCAGCGCGACGCGCGTCTCCATGGGCGTCAGGTTGATAAGGACTTCACCGCTCATGCACTCTTCCTTCTGGGCTCGATTGCGTCAAAGACTCCGTATTGACGCTACTTTACAGGCGAGCCGACCAAACGGACACACCTTGCTTGGAAAGTAGCTGCGCCGTTTCGAAAAGCGGCAACCCCACCACCGCCGAGTGGCTGCCGTGGATCCGTTCGACGAACACCGAGGCCAACCCCTGGATCGCATAGCCGCCGGCCTTGTCCTGGGGTTCACCGGTCCGCCAGTAGCGGCGGATCTCGTCCTCCTCGATCACCCGCATGTGGACCGTGGTGGTGACCATGCAGGCGCAGGCCCCGCGCGGGCCGATCACCGCCACCCCGGTCAGCACCTCATGGCTGCGCCCGGAGAGTGCGGCCAGCATCGCGTGGGCGTCGGCCTCATCCAAGGGCTTGCCCAGAATGCGCCCGTCAAGCACCACGGCGGTGTCCGAACCCAGCACCGGAAGCGTCGTGTGACTAACGGCGGCGCTTGCCTTGGCGCGCGCCAGGCGCTCGACGTAGGCCGCGGCGCGCTCGCCGGGCAGCGGCGTTTCGTCGACGTTCGTGGCGACGACCTCGACCGGCACGCCGATCGAATCCAGCAGCGCACGGCGCCTTGGCGAGGCGGAGGCCAGGCAGAGCACGGGAGAGGGTTGTCCGTTCGAACCTTGCTGGGACATGCCGGCGTCATCCTTGGCGGCCATGGTCGTCAGGTTCGCGCCGCGCGACGCTCGAGCGCCACCAGCATGGTGGCAAGCCAGGGCCACAGCAGCGCGCTGATCAGCGAGGGAATCAGAAACGACAGGTGAATGGAGAACACGCCGGTGAGCACGCGCAGCCACTGCTCGATGAGCTGGATCAACCCCAGCAGCACCAGCACCAGCACCGCCTGCTGGACCAGCGAGTAGGCGCGAAAGCGGGGATAGACCAGCGCGCAGAGAAAGGCCAGCAGCGAGAACACCAGCGCGTGCTGGCCCAGTACGCTGCCGTCGATCAGGTCGATCAGAAGCCCGATCACGAAGCCGTGGAACACGCCGACCCGGTCGGGTACGCGCATGCACCAGTAGATCAGCATCAGGCCGATCCAGTCCGGGCGGTACATCTGCCAGCCATCGGCCAGCGGCATCACCTGCAGACACAGCGCCAGCACCAGGCTCAGCCAGATGAACAGCAGTGGAATCACCGGCGCCTTGGGCATCAGGGCACCTCCTGAAGCGAGGCCGGCGCCTCGTCGGCCAGACGCTCGGCGGCGTGGATCGCGGCGGCGGAAATCGACATGGCGTTGTTCCAGAGCGGCGTTCCCTGCGCTTCCACGGCGGGCGGGAAGAGCAGCAGGAAGTGGCGCGAGCGGGTGAGCTGCGCAGTGGGTTCGGCGCTGACGCGCGCGAAGGGCTGGCCCGGGTCGTGATACACCTCGGTGACCCGCGCCACCGGGTAGCCCGGCGGGAACCGGCCGGCAAGGCCCGAGGTGGTCAGAAGATCGCCCTCGCGAATGTCGGCGGTGTCCGGCACGTGCAGCACGCTCACGCTGTCATAGCGCCCGGTACCCTGGACGATGAAGCGCAGCCCGTTGCGATTGACCTGCACCGGCAGCGCGTGGCTGGCATCCGCCATCAGCAGCACCCGGCTCGAGTAGGCCGACACCGCCGTGACCTGGCCGACGAGACCGAAGGCATCGATCACCGGCTGGCCGACGTAGGCGCCGTTGCGGTGCCCCCGATCCACCACCATCTGGTGGCTGAACGGGTCGTTGTCGAGCGACAGAAGCTCCGCGGACATGTAGGGAATGTCGTGGCGCTCGGCGGCATCGAGCAGCTCGCGCAGCTGGGCGTTCTCGGCGGTCAGGTTCGCCAGGCGCTGGCCTCGGTGGGAGAGCGTCAGGATCTGTTCACGCAGGCGGCGGTTCTCGTCCACCAGGGCCTGCTGGTCCGAGAACACCAGCGCCCCCCAGTTGAGCAGATCGCTCGGCAGGCTGACGACCCACTGGATGGGCGCCACCACCATGGTCATATGGGCACGCACGTCTTCCATGCGAGTGAAGCGCTGGTCGACGAACATCAAGGCACTCGCCACCAGCACGCAAAAGAAGAGACGATAGCCCGGCAAGGGGCCATGCGAAAAGAGCGGTTTAATAGGCAATTCCCCCGCAGCAAACCGCCAGGATCAGTCGCTGGAAAGCAGCTCGAAGGTATGCTGGTCGATCATTTCGAGCGCCTTGCCGCCGCCGCGCGCCACACAGGTCAGCGGATCTTCCGCGACGATCACGGGAAGCCCGGTCTCTTCGGCGATCAGCTTGTCCAGGTCACGCAGAAGCGCCCCGCCACCGGTCAGCACCAGGCCACGCTCGGCGATGTCCGAGGCGAGCTCCGGGGGTGACTGCTCGAGTGCGCTCTTGACCGCGGCGACGATCGAGCCGAGAGTCTCCTGCAGCGCTTCGAGGATCTCGTGGGAGTTGAGCGTGAAGCTTCGCGGGATGCCTTCGGCCAGGTTGCGCCCGCGCACGTCGATCTCTCTGAGCTCGCCGCCGGGGTAGGCACAGCCGATCTCTTCCTTGATGCGCTCGGCGGTGGCTTCACCGATGAGGCTTCCGTAGTGGCGACGCACGTAGGCGGTGATCGCCTCGTCGAAACGGTCGCCGCCGACGCGGATGGATTCGGAG
>NZ_JAMZBD010000401.1:0-2840 GCF_024158685.1 Halomonas sp. 707D4
AAGCGGCGATCCCCCTTGGCGGGCTGGATCAGCGGCGTCACGGCTTCGCCGGCCAGCGCGCGCATGCCCTGCTGCCACAGGAGCCACTGATCCTGGGCCAGGCGGGCCTGGGTCTGCCAGACGAGCGCCGGGTTGCCCATCAGCGCCTGGGCGGCCGCCTCGAAGCTCGCGCGCATGTCGCTGTAGACCGAGTCGGCGGCCTCGCTCGGCGCCATGCGCGCGAGCAGATCCTCCATCAGGCCCTGGTACTGCTCGCCGACCTCGTCGAGAACGCGCTTCCACGCGCTCATCTCCTCCTGGGTAAAGCCCTGCGCTGCCCCGCTCCACGCTGATTGCATCGTCCCCTCCCCCTGCCTCACCTGCCCGTTGGCGTGCGTCCCAAAAAAAGACGGCGCCCGAGGGCGCCGTATGCGTTCGCGATCACTTCTTGCGCGTGGACTGGCTGGACGCCTGGGCCCCGGGGGCGCCCTTGACGGCGGCATCGGCCTGTTCGCGCATCTGCTGGCCGGCGGCGTTGGCCTGCTCGCCCATCCGGCGGCCGGTATCGCTGAACAGCTTCTCCATCTGGGACTTGAACTCGAGGCTCATCTCGCTCATGGCGCGAGCGTCTTCCTGCATCTGCTGGGAGAGTTCCTTCATCATCTCGGCCTGCTGGGAGCCGAAATCGCGCAGGCTGTCGGCGTCGTCGATCTCGGTGGCGCGGCGCAGGCGGTCGGTGCCCATCTGGCTATAGCGCTGCATAGCCTCGAGCTGGTAGTGGGTGAGCTTTTCCATGTTGTCGAGCATCAGTGCGTTCATCCTGCGCATCGGCTCGAACAGCTGGCGGGTCTGGCCGTTGAAGGCGTCGAACATCTTGTCCTGCATGATCCTGGCTCCTCTGGAAAGTCAACAGAAAGCGATGCGCGCGCTGCATCGCCATGTACTGCGCATTCGCACGCCAGCAAAGAGGCCACCATCCTGCATCCCTCGAGCGACCGCCCGGCCACCGCGCCGTATCTCATAGTCATACGTTTGCGACACGCGCTCGTCAATAGGCGCGGTTAACGCTCTTTCGACTCGACGCGAGCGCCGCCGCTACTCCAGAGCGTAGCGGCTGGCTCGGCGCTGCGCAAAACCGCGCGACCTACTTCTCGCGCGTGCTGGCGCGCGAGCGTGACGCGGCACTCGCGCGGCGCTTCGGGGTGGCGTCTTGTGGTGCCGACGACTCGTCGGGCGCCTCTGACGCCTTGGCGCCGGCGCTGCTGGCCTGTCTGAGCATGTCCAGCATCATCTGCTGATAGGTGCCGAAGTGGGCGAGCCCCTGAGAGAGGCCCTGCTGCATCATCGGCTGCTGCAGGAAGGGGCGCATCAGGCTCATCGGGTCGTAGCCCTCCACCCCGGACTCCATCTGGCGCTGGATGTTGTCCAGCAGGTGCTGCTGGAAGGCTTCGACGTCGGGAAGCCCCAGCGACTGGCGAAACTCTTCCGGCGTCAGGTCGAACTCGACGTTGATCTTCATGGCCCACTCCCCTGTCGGTGATCGTTGTCGTGGCGTCTTTCGAGTGTAGCAGCGCGGCTCAGCGCTGGCCGAGCCTTGGCGTGCCGACCGTGACGTCGCCGTTCTGGCCACGATGGCGCAGCAGGTGATCGAGCAGCGTGATCGCCATCATCGCCTCGGCGATGGGGGTCGCGCGGATGCCCACGCAAGGGTCGTGGCGGCCCTTGGTGATCACCTCGACCGGCGCGCCGTGCACGTCGATGGAGCGCCCGGGGGTGGTGATGCTCGAGGTCGGCTTGAGCGCGAGTCGTGCGACGATCGGCTGGCCGCTGGAGATGCCGCCGAGGATGCCGCCGGCCTGATTGGAGAGAAAACCCTCCGGGGTCAGCTCGTCGCGGTGTTCGCTGCCGCGCTGGGTGACGCTTTCAAAGCCGGCGCCGATCTCGATGCCCTTCACCGCGTTGATGCTCATCAGGGCGTGGGCGAGCTCGGCATCGAGCCGGTCGAACACCGGCTCGCCGAGGCCCACCGGCACGCCGTCGGCGATCACGGTGATCTCGGCGCCGATCGAGTCCTGGTCGCGGCGCAGCTGATCCATGTAGGCCTCGAGCTCGGCGACGCGGTCCGGATCCGGGCAGAAGAAGGCGTTCTGCTCGACGCTCTCCCAGCCCTTGAACTCGATTTCGATGGGGCCTAACTGGCTCATGTAGCCGCGCACCTGGATGCCGTGCCCGGCGAGCACCTTCTTGGCGATGGCGCCGGCGGCGACGCGCATCGCGGTTTCCCTGGCGCTGGAGCGCCCGCCGCCGCGGTAGTCGCGATGGCCGTACTTGTGGTGGTAGGTGTAGTCGGCGTGGGCCGGACGGAACTGATCCTTGATCTTCGAGTAGTCCTTCGAGCGCTGGTCGGTGTTCTCGATCAGAAGGCCGATCGAGGTGCCGGTGGTCCTGCCTTCGAACACGCCGGAGAGGATCTTCACCTCGTCGGCTTCCTTGCGCTGGGTGGTGTGGCGCGAACTTCCCGGGCGACGGCGGTCGAGCTCGACCTGCAGGTCCTGCTCGCTGATCTCGATCCCCGGCGGGCAGCCGTCGACGATGGCGCCGAGTGCCGGTCCGTGGCTCTCGCCGAAAGTGGTCACGCTGAAGAGTTTGCCGAAGGTATTGCCGGACATGGTGCTGGTTCCTTACGCAAAGGACGCCGCGTGGGCGTCGAGTTCCGCGGCGCTGATGGCGAAGACGCCCTGGCCGCCGTGCTCGAAATCGAGCCACATGAAGCCGACCTCGGGGAAGGCGGCCTCGACGTGGCGATCGGAGTTACCGACCTCGACGATCAGCCAGCCGTCGTCGGTCAGATGATCGCGCGC
>NZ_JAMZBD010000402.1:0-2835 GCF_024158685.1 Halomonas sp. 707D4
ATGGTGATGCGTCCGACGCCCGAGGCGGCCAGATACAGCGCCGCCGGCGAGCCGAGCCCCCCGGCGCCGATGATCAGCGCGTGGGCGGCCTGCAGGCGCTCCTGGCCCTCGATGTCCACCTCGTCGAGCATGATCTGGCGGCTGTAGCGCAAAAGCGTCGGGTCATCCATCATCGGCTACTTCTCCTCGAACTCGCAAAGCTCCGGCACGTGCAGGCTGAAGCTCTCCTTGACCTCTTCCATCACCACGTAGCTCTTGGACTCCTTGACGCCGGGCAGCGTCAGCACCACGTCGCCCAGCAGCTGGCGGTAGGCGGACATCTCGGGAATCCGGCACTTGAGGATGTAGTCGAACTGGCCAGACACCAGGTGGCACTCCTGGATCTGCGGCAGGGTTTCCACCGCGCGGCGAAACTCGTCGAATACCGCCGGCGACTGGGTCTCGAGGCTGATCTCGACGAACACCAGAAGGTTCGCCTTGAGCGCCTGCGGGTCGAGCAGCGCCTTGTAGCCGCGGATGACGCCGGCGCGCTCCAGGCGCTTGACGCGCTCCAGGCACGGCGTGGTGGAGAGCCCGACCTGGGCGGCCAGATCCACGTAGGAGATGCGCGCATTCTCCTGGAGCGCGCGCAGGATGCGCAGATCGATCCGGTCGAGCGTTCGGTTCTTGGGTTTCATGGTGGCCTCCCTTGTCCCGCCCTTAGCCGCGCGTCTGCCCCAGGGTGACGCGTTCGTGCCCCTGCAGGTCGGTCAGGCTTTCAACGTTAATATACCCCGCCCGGTCGAGCGCCGCCCGCACCCTTTGGGCCTGGGTATGGCCATGCTCGAGCAGCAGACATCCTTGGGCGCAAAGGTGCGCCCGGGCGCCTTCGATCAGATGCACGAGATCCGCCATTCCGTCGCCTGCCGCCACCAGCGCCGAGCGCGGCTCGAAGCGCACGTCACCACGCGCGAGGTGCGGGTCGTCCTCGCTTATGTAGGGCGGGTTGCTGACGATGAGCTCGAAGCACGCCCCGGCGTCCAGGGCGGCGAACCAGTCGCTTTGCAGGAACGTGGCGTTATTGAGGCGAAGGCGCGCGGCATTGGCCCGGGCAAGCGCGACCGCCTCGTCGCGAAGGTCGAGCCCGGTCACCTGCCAGCCCGGGCGTTCGCTGGCGAAGGCGAGCGCGATGGCGCCGGTGCCGGTGCCCAGGTCGAGAAGCCGCCCGGCGGATGCCGGGGCGCGGGCGAGCGCCGCCTCCACCAGGGTCTCGGTGTCCGGTCGCGGGATCAGCGTATGCCGGGAGGTGGCAAGGGGCAGCCCCCAGAACTCGCGCTCGCCGGTGAGGTAGGCCACCGGCTCGCCCTGGGCGCGGGCGGCTATCAGAGCGTCGAAGCGGGCGTGCTCGAAGGGCGGGCAAGGCGCGTCGCCCCAGGTGTAGAGCCAGGTGCGATCGCGCCCGAGCACGTGGCCCATCAGCACCTCGGCGTCCAGGCGCGGGGTCGGCGACCCCGCCGCGGCCAGGCGACCGGCGGCGGCCTTCAGCAGCGCATCGACGCTCATCACGCGTCCTGGAGCGCCGAGAGCTGTTCGGCCTGGTACTCGTGGATCAGAGGCTCCACCACGTCGTCGAGCTGCTCGCCGCTGATCACGTCGACCAGCTTGTAGAGCGTCAGGTTGATGCGATGGTCGGTGATGCGCCCTTGGGGAAAGTTGTAGGTACGGATGCGCTCGCTGCGATCACCGGAGCCGACCAGCGAGCGGCGCGCATCGGCCTGCTCCTGGCGCTGGGAATCCACGGCGTTGCGCTTGAGCTTGGCGGCGAGCAGCGACATCGCCTTGGCACGGTTCTTGTGCTGGCTGCGCTCCTCCTGGCACTCCACCACCACGCCGGTGGGCAGGTGGGTGATGCGGATCGCCGAGTCGGTGGTGTTGACGTGCTGGCCGCCGGCGCCGCTGGAGCGGTAGGTGTCCACGCGCAGATCCGCCGGATTGATGTCGATATCGCCCACGTCCTCGACCTCGGGCATCACCGCCACGGTGCAGGCGGAAGTATGAATGCGCCCCTGGGATTCGGTGGCGGGCACGCGCTGCACGCGGTGGGCGCCGGACTCGAACTTGAGCCTTGCATAGACGCCGTCGCCCTTGACCCGGGAGATCACCTCCTTGTAGCCGCCGTGCTCGCCGTGGCTCGCGCTGACCACTTCCACCCGCCAGCCGCGCTTCTCCGCGTAGCGGGAGTACATGCGAAACAGGTCGCCGGCGAAGATCGCCGCCTCGTCGCCGCCGGTGCCAGCGCGCACTTCCAGGAACACGCCGCGTCCGTCGTCCGGGTCCTTGGGGACCAGCAGCCGCTTGAGTTCGGTATCGAGCTCCGCGAGCTGCTCGCGGCCCTCCTCCATCTCCATCTCGGCCAGCTCGCGCATTTCCGGGTCGCTGTCGTGACTCAAGGTTTCGGCGGTGGCGATGTTCTCCTCGATCTCGCGGTAGCGCTGCCAGGCGGCGACCAGCGCCTCGAGCTCGGCGTACTCGCGGGAGTAGTCGCGAAAGCGCTGCTGGTCGTTGATCACATCCGGGTCCGAGAGCAGCATCGCAAGCTCCTCGTAGCGGTCGGCAAAACTGTCTAGGCGTTGGCGCAACGTCTCTTTCATGCGGGCGTATCATCCTTCTGGCGTTTCGCCGTGGGCGCGGGCTTGTCGAACGCGGGCTTCGAGGGCAGCAGCACCTGCGGCGCCGCGCTCAAAAGTGCGTGGTTTTCCTGGGAGGCCGCCTCGCGCAAGGCGAGCGTGGGCTGGTGCATGAAGCGATTGGCGAGCTGGTGGGCCAGGCGCTCGACGACCTTCGCCGGGTCCTCGC
>NZ_JAMZBD010000403.1:0-2789 GCF_024158685.1 Halomonas sp. 707D4
TGGGCGTCATCTTCCAGGATTTCGTGCGCTATCAGCTGCCCGTCGGCGAGAACCTCGGCGTGGGCGATACCCAGGCCTTCGAGGATGTTCAGCGCTGGCGCCAGGCGGCCCATTTCGGCCTGGCGGATACCTTCATCCAGCGCATGCCCCAGGGCTACCAGACCCAGCTCGGGCGCTGGTTCAAGAACGGCCAGGAGCTTTCCGGCGGCCAGTGGCAGAAGATCGCGCTATCGAGAGCCTACATGCGGGAAGACGCGGACATCCTGGTGCTCGACGAACCTACCGCGGCGATGGACGCCGCCGCCGAGGCGGACGTGTTCGCCCGCTTTCGCGCCCACGCCCGGGACAAGATGACGATCCTGATCTCGCACCGCTTCTCCACCGTGCGCAGCGCGGATCTGATTCTGGTGATCGATCGCGGGCGGATCATCGAGCGCGGCACCCACGACAGCCTGCTGCGCGCCAACGGCCGCTACGCCCACCTCTTTCGCCTGCAGGCCGAGGGCTATCGATAAAAAGTCCTTCCGCGCCCCCTTTGAGCGGTACCTGGTCAAGGTGCGCGTCTATACTGGGAAACCGCCTGAAGGATAAGCCTCTAGAGGAGACAGGATGCCCTCCCATGCGTTAGTGATCGATGACGACATCGACATTCAACTGTTGTGCGAAATGCTGCTGCGCCGCCACGGCTACGAGGTCGAGACCGCCGGCAGCCTGGGCCAGCTGGCACGCCACCCGTCGCTTCTCGAAGCGGATCTGATCCTTCTCGACCTGGGGCTTGGCGAATTCACCGGGCTCGACATTCTCGACTACCTGCACGACCTGCGGCTCAACGCGGCGATCCTGCTCATCAGCAGCTGCTCGCAAGAAGAGGCCGCGCACGCGCTGGCAGTGGGCCGCGCGAAGGGGCTACGCATGCTCGGTTTTCTGCCCAAGGCGAATATGCTCACCGGGCTCGCGGGCTTTCTCGCCCCGCTCGACATCGCGCCCCAGACGCCGACACCGGCGGAGCTTGCCACGGCCATCGAAAGCGATGAGCTGCTGCTGGTCTACCAGCCCAAGCAGGCACTGGACGGTGGCCATATCGTCGGCGTCGAGGCGCTGGTGCGCTGGGAGCACCCGACCCACGGCACTCTGCCGCCCAATAGCTTCATTCCCATGGCCGAGCAGCACGACATGATGGTGGCACTGACCTGGCGCGTGCTGGAGCTGGCACTCGCCCAGCAGGCGCGCTGGCACGCCCGGGGCTGGCCGCTCGGCGTCGCCGTCAACGTCGATGCGGACTTCATCAAGTCGGAAGGGGTGCTCGAGGCCTTCGATCGCCTGACCGAGCATCACGGCATCGACAACCGCTTTCTGACCCTCGAGCTCACCGAGTCGGTGGGCATCGACTGCCTGGGCTATGCGCGACACATTCTGGAGGCGCTACGCGAGCGTGGCTGCCAACTGTCACTGGACGACTTCGGTACCGGCTACTCTTCGCTGGTGCAGCTCTACCGGCTCCCCTTCAGCGAACTGAAGGTGGATCGCAGCTTCGTCTCGTCGATGGAGCATGACGATGCCGCACAAGCGATCGCGCTGTCGATCATCGACCTGGGCAAGCGCATGGGCCTTTGCGTGGTGGCCGAGGGGATCGAGACCGAGGCCCAGCGCGAACTGCTCGCCGAGGCGGGATGCGGCGTCGGCCAGGGCTATTTCATCGCACGCCCGATGGAAGCGGCCGCGCTCGCCGGCTGGCTCGATCGTCGCCAGAGCCCGGCTCAACCGGTGACGAGCCCCGCGTCGGTCAAGGCCGTGTGAGTCTCGCGCGCCATGGCGTCCAGCCGGGCCAGCGCCTCTTCGAGCACCGCAACGCTTGCCGAGGGCGCATCGCGCTCGGCCTGGGCGGCCCAGGTGGCGATGGCCGTGCAGCCAAGCGACGCCGCAGCGCCCTTCAGCGCATGCGCCTCCTGGGCGAAGGCATCTCGCCGGCACTGCGCCAGATGCGCCGACAGCCGCGCGCGGCGCTCGGGAAGACGGCGTAGAAAGCTCGTCAGCAGCGTATCCAGCGCCTGCGCGTCGAAGGTCTCCTTGAGCTCGGCGCAAAGCGTCTGCTCCAGAAGCGAATCCTGAGGCGAGTGGGCGACGGGCGGGACGTACGGCGACTCGGGAACACAGGCCGGGCTTCGGGCCACCAGATAACGGCAAAGCACGAGGTGGAGTTCGTGCCGCGTGAAGGGCTTGTGGAGAACGTCGTCCATGCCGCTTTGCCGGCAGCGCTCCCGGTCCTCGGGCATGACGTTGGCGGTCATCGCGACGATGGGCAGCGCCCCCTGCTGCCGCTGCCGCTCGAAGCGCCGCCAGCGCCGCGTCGTCTCCAAGCCGTCGAGCACCGGCATCTGCACGTCCATCAGCACCAGATCGACCTCGTCGGCGTGCTCCTTCAGGTACCCAAGCGCCGCTTCGCCGTCATCGACCAGGCTCGCGCGCAGACCCAGGCGCTCGAGCAGCCCCCGGGCGACGGTCTGGTTCACGGCGTTGTCCTCGACCACCAGAACATGGCAGCCGGCAGCCAGTGACGGCTGGCCGGTCCGCTCGAGCTCCACGCCGGACGCCCTGACCTCCGGCAGCGGCAGGGTCAGCCAGAAACGGCTACCCACTCCGTCGATGCTGGTGACGCCGATCTCGCCGCCCATCGACTCGACCAGGCGCTTGCAGATCGCAAGCCCCAATCCAGTCCCCTGGTGGCGCCGGGCGATGGCGCTATCCACCTGAGAGAACGGCGCAAACAGGCGCGTCTGGTCCGGTGCGGC
>NZ_JAMZBD010000404.1:0-2789 GCF_024158685.1 Halomonas sp. 707D4
CCGCCGGTACCATCCCGCCGGAAATACCGCCCACGTAAAGCCCGAGCAGCAGCGCAAGCCCGTGATTGAGGCCCAGCGCATAGGTCAGCGGCAGACACACGGCCACCGCCATGGTCGCCGTCATGCCGGGAATCGCGCCGAAGATGATACCCACGAGGGTGCCAAAGCCGACGAGCAGTAAAAAGGTGAAATCGATAAAGGCTAGAAAATCCATGGCAATTTACCCGCTTGGGTCACGGCAAAGTGATGGTGAAGAGCTTGGCGAGCACGAACCAGGCGATGGTCGGTGCGGCGATGGCGTTGATCACCACGATGATCAGTTTTTTCTTCGTCCAGTCGTGCAGGTACATCAACGACATGAGCAGCACGAACACCATCGAGACGAACAGAAAGCCGTACCCGGTGTAGGGAAACAGATCTCCGACCACCGCCATCAGGTAGAAATACGCGCAGATCAGCGCCAGGGTCCCGAAAAACCGCTTCGAGTCCCGCGCCTCGCCGATGATCGGCAGAGTGCGCTCTCCGCGCTTGACGGCAGCCATGAAGGGGACCACTTTCGTCACCAGAATCAGCAGGAACAGCCCGGCCAGTAGCCAGTGCACGATGTGTGGGAAAAACAGGTGCGACGTCTCGAAATCGATCGACACGCTCAAGAGATCTGAGGCCATGGCGGCTCCACGAACGTAGATTCGGCACGTAACCGGCGCCTGTAAAGCTCGCCGTGTGCCTACCAGAGGAAGGCGCGGCCGGCGCTTTAGCTGCCGGCCGCGATGTGCTTAATTGATGTTGCTGATGATGTCCTGGTAGCGGGACATCTTCTCCTGCAGGTACTCGGAGGCCTCGGCGGAGGGCTTGAAATCCGGAATGAAGAACGCATCGAGCTGCGCCTGCTGGACCTCGCCTTCGTCGAAGATCTCGGTCAGCGCCTCGTCGATCTGATCGACGATGCCCTGATCCATCTCCTTGTTGTAAAGGAAGAAGAACTCCTTATCGAAGGTGAAGTTCTCGTCATCGCCCATGGTGACGGTGACGTTGGGCTCGACGTACTCCAGAAGCTGATCGCGAGTGGTCTGCCCAAGCCCCTCTTCCGGTGCCTGCTCGATGGTTTCCTGGCGCGCGGTCAGCCAGACGAAACGCATCGCCTTCTGGTCGCTTTCGGGCAGGCGGGTATACTGCTCGTTGGCCTGCACGCTGCCATTGATGACATCGGCCTGGCCGTCGAAGAGCTGCTGGTTCTTGTCGGACTGGGAGCCTGTATTGACCGCGACCAGATTGTCCTCCTGGCCCGGATGCTCGATGGCGATCGCGTTCTTGAGCGCGCTGAAACCGATTTCCGACACCCCACCTGGCTGGATGGCAACGCGCACGGTTTCACCACTGCCCACCGCCTCGATGATGTCGTCCAGGCTCTGGTACGGAGAGTCCATGGGCACCAGATACGCATTGCCCGGATTGATGGCGATGGTCGGCCCGATGGTGTATTTCTCGAAGATGTCGTCGTAGCCCTGAACGCCGTACAGATGCCCCAGGTAAGACTGGTCGTGGAAGATCATCAGGGTGTTGCCCCGGGAGTCCCGATCCAGCGTGCGAAACGCGGAGCTTGCGCCCACGGCGTCGACCTTCATGTTGACACCCAGGTGCTCGGCCAGGCGGTCGACCACGATGCTGGCGTTCTGATAGGTATCACCACCGGTAGAGGTCGAGCCGATCACGACGCGAACGTTGCCGCGAAGCTGGGCGTCCTGCGCCATGGCGACACCGGAGCCCAAAGCGGCCCCCAACATGACACCGGCGACACTAACACTCATCAGCGTTTTTCTGGCTAACAGCATAAGCTTACCTTTTGCGTTCATTGTGAGTTGTAGTCTTTGGGAACGACTCTTCGGCGCACGACTTGCAAGGACGGCGACCGATTGCTGGCGGCTGGCGTATTACCCTGTTCGAATATTGGTAATACATCATACATTTAGAGGTTAAGAAGAAGCGCCGGGAGGAGCAAGGTTAAACAGTTCAAACGCGACCAAAGTTCTATACTTCACCAAAGTAAAAATAGGCAAGCAGGTATTGCGGGTTAAAACGATGGGTTTTATATGCAGTAGTACGTAACAAATACGTTGTATTTATATAAGTAATCTTGAAACTACACTGCTCTTGCCTGCTCACCTATAAAGGCGTTGAAACAAGAGCAGTCGCATCGCCTAACGCTTCAAGAAATTGCTTTTCACCAGATGGACGACCTCGTCCATCCGTCCGCTCAGCACCGCCTTGGCGGAGTAGAGCGCGGTGGCGCCGACCTGGCCGGCTTCCACCTTCGGTGGCATGACCAGCTCCATCGGGTTGGTCATCACGTCCAGAAGCGCAGGCCCTGGATGGGCGAGCCATTCGGTGATCGCGCTTTCGAGCTCGTCCTCGCGCTCGACGCGTTTGCCCCAGAGCCCGGCGGCGCGGGCCACCTCGCCGAAATCGGGATTTTCGAGCTCGGTGTAGGCGTCGAGCATGCCCTCCACCTTCTGCTCGAGCTCGACGAAGCTCAGCGACTGGTTGTTGTACACCGCGATCTTGAGCGGGATCTTGCGCTGCACCAGGGTCAGAAGATCGCCCATCAGCATCGAGAGTCCGCCGTCGCCGCACAGCGCGATCACCTGGCGCTCGGGGTAGGCGACCTGAATACCCAGCGCCTGGGGATAGGCGTTGGCCATGGTGCCGTGCTGCAGGCTTGAAAGCGTCTTGCGCTCGGCCCCGGCATGGATATGGCGCAGCATCCAGACGTTGACACTGCCGGTATCGGC
>NZ_JAMZBD010000405.1:0-2781 GCF_024158685.1 Halomonas sp. 707D4
GTACCTGGCCGAGGTTGCCGGTGACGCGTTCCCCACCGCGACAGATCGCCAGCACCGCCGCCCCGTAGAGCGTGCGAAAACGTCCGTCGCGAATGCGCTGGCCGATGAACTGGCATTGGCTCGAGACCACCGCCTCCACCAGGCGGCGCTCCTTGAACTCCTTCTCGAGGCTCGAGCCGTGCTCGCTGGAGGGGATCAGCCCGCGGATCTGCTGGAGCTCCACCGCCGCATCGCTGGTACCGGCGAACACCAGCCGATCGCCGGCCTTCAAGCGCTCGCCGGGCCCCACTACGCTGACCACGTTGCCGGCCCGCTCGATCTCGACCAGAAAGAGCTCCTGGAGATGCCGCAGCCCCGCCTCCTCGACGGTGCGATCCACCAGCACGCCGTCCGGGTCCACCTCCATCTCGATGGTGAACTCCCGCGGGTTGGCGAACACCTTCGCCATGCCCTCGCGGTTGGGCAGAAGCCTCGGCGCGACGAAGATCAGGTAGCCAAGCCCCGCCACCGCCACCGGCAGCCCCACCCAGGCCAGGTCGAAAAGCCCCATGGAGAGCTCGGGGTAGCGCGAGGTCAGAAGCCCGTACACCACCAGGTTGGTGCTGGTGCCGAACAGCGTGATGGTGCCGCCGAGGATCGAGGCGAAGCTCAGCGGCATCAAGAGCCGCTGGGGCGAGCGCTTGATGCGCCGGCTCCAGCTCATCACCGCGGGAATGTAGGTGGCCATGACCGGGGTATTGTTGAGGAACGCGCTCAGCGAGGCGACCGGCAGCACCAGCCGGACGAGGGCGCGCCGTTCGGTCGGCGGCGTGCCGAGCACGTAGCGGATGATCAGGTCGATTCCGCCGGTTTCACGAATGCCCGCCACCAGCACGTACATGAACGCCACGGTGAACAGGCCCGCATTGGAAAACCCGCCGAGGGCCTGCTGCGGGTCGATCACGCCAAGCGTCATCAGCAGCACCACCGCGCCCAGCAGGATGATGTCCGGCCCCAGGCGCGACAACGCCATCAGCGGAAATACCGTCAGTACCACCGCTATCGCAATCCAAGCATCCAATGACATGACACGCGCCTTGAAACGAAAACCGAGTCATTGTGACGCCTGCAAGTTATTCAAAACAGTTATTTTTAGAAACACATTAATATCGAAAAAGAATATAAGCCGGTTATCTGCGGTGAAACGCGGGCAACAAAAAACCCCGCCGAGGCGGGGTTTTCGAACACATCGGGCATTGATGCCCGACGGTCACATCAAGTCAGGAATTAACCCAGAACCTTGATGTTGGAAGCCTGAAGGCCTTTCTTGCCCTGGGTGACGTCAAAGGAAACCTTCTGGCCGTCTTGCAGAGTCTTGAAGCCGTCAGCTTGAATTTCGGAGAAGTGAGCGAACAGATCGTCGCCGTTGTCGTCCGGAGAGATGAAGCCGAAGCCTTTAGTGTCGTTGAACCACTTAACGGTACCAGTTGCCATGATCGAAATCCTCGATTTAGCTCAATGTGAAGCCGGGTAATACCCGAGTTGCAGTGGGTAGAACAAGAAACTTTCACCAGACTCAACGCTTAAGCGTTTCGATACTGCTGACAACGTTCGACTTGCTAACCTACTGCTTGAAGCATGCGCTTAACCAACACGCACGTCAACACTATGTTCGAAAAAAAAGTCAATGTGATGACGCGGCTTCCAGAATCCATCGCGCGGCCTTTTCGGCGATCATCAAGGTGGGTGAATTGGTGTTGCCGCTGGTGATCGTCGGCATGATGCCCGCATCGGCGATTCGCAGCCCCGACACGCCGATCACCCGCAGTCGCGCGTCCACCACCGCCCGGGAATCCCCGGCTCGCCCCATGCGCGTGGTACCCACCGGATGGAAGATGGTGGTGCCGATATCACCGGCCAGCCGGGCAAGCTCCTCGTCCGTTCGATACTCGACGCCTGGCTTGACCTCCTCGGGCGCGTAGCGGGCAAACGCCGGCTGCGCGGCGATGTGCCGGGTGATGCGCAGGGAGTCCGCCGCGACCCGGCGATCCTCGTCGGTGCTCAGATAACACGGGCTGATGATCGGCGCCGCCCGAGGATCGCGGCTGTCGATACCGACCCTGCCCCGGCTGGTGGGGTTCAGGTTGCATACGCTTGCGGTGATCGCAGGGTACGGATGCAGCGGCTGGCCGAAGGCCTCGAGGCTCAAGGGCTGGACGTGGTACTGCAGGTTCGGGTGGGCGTAGTCCGAGGAGCTTCGCGTGAAGGCGCCAAGCTGCGAGGGCGCCATGCTCATCGGCCCCGTGCGTCTGGTGAGATACTCCCAGCCGATGCCCGCCTTGCCGCGCAGCGTGGAGGCGATGGCGTTCAGGGTCAAGGTATTGCTGACTCGATACACCGAGCGGATCTGGAGGTGATCCTGCAGGTTCTCGCCGACGCCGGGGAGATCCTTCACCACCTTTATACCCAGGTTCTCGAGCTGTCTGGCCGGGCCGATGCCGGAGAGCTGAAGCAGCCGCGGCGAGCCGATCGCCCCCGCGCACAGTACCACCTCGCGGCGCGCGCTCACCTGCCGGGCCCGCCCGCGACGCACCACGTCGACGCCGAGACAGCGCGGCCCGCCCGTCCCCTGCGCAAAGCGCAGCGCATCGACCTGGGTCGAATGCCAGAGCGTCAGATTGGGGCGCGAAAGCGCCGGGCGCAGAAACGCCTTGGCGGTATTCCAGCGCCAGCCATCGCGCTGGTTGACCTCGAAGTAGGCCACGCCTTCGTTGTCGCCGCGATTGAAGTCGTCGATGCGCG
>NZ_JAMZBD010000406.1:0-2777 GCF_024158685.1 Halomonas sp. 707D4
TCCCTTCCCAGGGCGGTCAACACGAACCTGCCCTCGGGATTGATGCCCCCCGCCGCGCTCGCCTCGAGCGTCTTGCGACACACGCTCCACTCCGTACCCCGCGCCTCCAGTGCCTTCATTTCCCGCTTCGCCAGCCCGCAGCGAGGTAGCGTGATCGTCTCCAGCACATGGCCGCCCTCGGCGAGCAGGTTGGCGACGGTCAGCAGGCAGCGGCGTAGCTGAATATGCGCGGCAACCTCGGAAGGTGGGCGGCTCGGTTCGGCATTCATGGCGTCTCCAGAGGTGAGGCCGTTAATACAGTTGTCATGGCGTGGCGCTAGTTTAGATCAGCAAGACTGTTAGACCAAGGTCTAATGATTTGACGTGATCCGAGCTGGCAATTGCCGTAATCTTTTTCAGTGCGAATGACATCAACATCGGTGAGCGGCCTATCCTCTCGCGTTAAAGAAAGCGCTTCGCCGGCCGATGTATATTTAATAACGTCACTAAATGCATCGCCGCGTGGTGAAACGAGTGAGCGGCATTGAATCAAGGGGTATAGGTATGGCTTCAATCACGTCGCTGGGTATTGGCTCTGGACTCGATCTGAATGGATTGTTGACGGAGCTGAGAACGGCAGAAAACGCCAAGCTGGAGCCCATAGCCCTACAGATACAGTCTGCTAATACGACCGTTTCGGCCTATGGAACCTTGAAAAGTGCCATCTCGACCTTTCAGGATGCGGCCCAAGCGCTGAACGACCCCGCCACGTTCGAGAGCCTGACGAGCAAGGTCGATGGCAGCGGCATCACGGCAATGACCAGTAACGAAGCCCAGGCGGGTCGCTACGAGATCGAGGTAGACAAGCTCGCCACGGCAGGTAGCCTTGTCACGGAGCGGTTCGAGGCGGCTGATGAAGATATTGTCAGCAGCGATCAATCGCTGAGTCTCGAGCTTGCCGGCGGCAGTCTGGAGCCTATCGCGATTGCCGATGGCAGTACGCTTGAAGATATCCGCGATGCGATCAATGAACAGGCCGGTGGTCAGGTCAGCGCTTCCATCATCGACGATGGTCAAGGCTACCGACTGTCGATCATGGCAACCGATACGGGGGCCGAGGCGAGCATCACCGACACGAATTTCTCTTCTCTTCTGGCGAGCGATGTCACCACCTCGGATGCCCAGGTCGTGCAGGCAGGGGAAGATGCCGTCTTCAACGTCAACGGCATCGACATCGTCAGCGCTTCGAACCAGGTCGAAGGAGCGATCCAGGGGGTTACCCTGAACCTGGGCGAGGCCGGCACCAGCAGTACTCTACGCATCGAGCAGGACGACGAAGCGGTGAGCGATAAAGTCGCCAGCTTCGTCGAGAGCTTCAATGCTCTCAAGAGTACGCTGACAGACCTGACCCATTTCGATGCCGAGACCGGACAGGCGGCCGGGCTCAATGCCGATGCCACCACACGTGCGGTAGAGCGTGAGCTGCGTCAGGCGATCAGTGGGGTCGTTCAGGGAGAAGGTTTCAACGTACTGTCCGATATCGGTATTTCTCTGCAGACCGACGGGATGCTGAAGATCGACGAAGACAAGCTGAACAACGTCATTGCCACCCAGCCGAATGCGTTGGCCAACTTTTTCACCGGCAGCAGTGATGGAGGTGGTATGGCAGGCCAGATCGACGCTTCTCTCGAGCGCCTGGTGGGGGAGGGTGGCCGCCTGGAGACGGCAAAGGAAAATGCCGAAAGCCATGTCAGTTCCCTTCAGGATCGCTACGTCAGAACCGAAGAGCGTATCGAACAGACGATCGCGCGTTACCGTGCCCAGTTTCAGGCCATGGATAATATGGTATCCCAAATGAACCAGACCGGGGCCTATCTGGAGCAGCAATTGGTGATGTTGAGCCAGCCAAGCCAAGGCTGATCGTCCATTTCAGCGCTTTCTTCTGCGCTCAACCAAGTGTTGGTCGGGCGCATTTTCATGCCGAGAATTAAAGTTCGCTGGATGTCAGCCGATAGTCTAACCAACTATATCTTTTTGCTATTTACTACGAGGACTTGACCCGATGGCATCAATCTCAGCGCTTGGTGTAGGTTCAGGGTTGAAATTAAATGATTTGGTAAGTCAGCTCGAGGCAGCTGAACGCCAGAAGCTCACGCCCGTCTTGCAGCAAAAGAGCGCACAGCAAACCAAGATCTCGGCTTATGGGCGTCTCGAATCCGCCATGGATCGGGTCCAGACCGCCACCAGCGCATTGAACGACGCATCGACCTTCAAGCAGCAGAAAAGCACTGTCACAGGGAGTGGGGTTTTGGCTACGGCAAGTGAAAAAGCCAACGTGGGCCGCTACGAAATCGAGGTTTCGCAGCTGGCACGTTCCGGCAGTGCCGCTTCGCAAAGCGTCGAGCTCGATCAAGTCCTCACTACCCAGGATACCAAGCTCAAGCTGGACTTCGGTGCCAGCTACGTTGATGGCGAGTTCGACGCGAGTGCCGCGCCGAAAAGCAGCTACGAGATCGACATCAAGGCGGGCAGCACGCTGGCCCAGGTGCGCGATCAGATCAATGCGGACAAGAACGCGGGCGTGACGGCCTCTTTGGTCAACGATGGCAACGGTTACCGCTTGGCGCTCAGTTCCAAGGAGACAGGACAGGATGCGTCGCTCACCGAGTTTTCCGGCCTCGATGCCCTCGCAATGGACAGCACGACGGTTCGTCCCGGTCAGGACGCCAAGCTGAACGTCAACGGTATCGCGATTTCCAGCAAGACCAACCGTGTCGAAGGGGCTATCGAGGGCGTGA
>NZ_JAMZBD010000407.1:0-2775 GCF_024158685.1 Halomonas sp. 707D4
CGTGGGCTGGGTCTCGGTGAAGCTGATCAACCGCATCCACCTGGTGGCTTCGGGGCTCTACCCGGTGATGGTGGCGGCCTGCGGCTTTCTCTCCTTCGGCATTGCCGCCAACCTCGGCGGCAGCGGCTTTCTCGCCATCTTCCTGACCGGGGTGGTGATCGGCAATCGGCGCATCGCCTTCCAGCGCAGCATCTTCCTGTTCCACGACGGACTTGCCTGGCTCAGCCAGATCGCCATGTTCGTGGTGCTGGGGCTTCTGATCAACCCGATGTCGCTGCTCGAGGTATGGTGGGAGGGCCTGGCGATCGCGGCGGTGTTGATCCTGGTCGCCCGGCCGCTGGCGGTGGTGCCGCTCTTGAAGCTGTTCGGCTTCAATGCACGCGAAATGACGCTGGTCTCCTGGGTCGGGCTGCGCGGGTCGGTGCCGATCATCCTGGCGATCTTCCCGCTGCTGTTCGGGCTGGAAAGCGCGCCGCTGATCTTCAACGTGGTGTTCTTCGTCGTGCTGATCTCCGCCTCCATCCAGGGCACGACGCTGCCGCTGGTGGCACGCAAGCTCAAGCTGACCGAAAGCCCGCCGGCGGTGCCCGCCGCCACCCTGGAGATCACCGCCCTCGAGGAGGTCGACGCGGACATCGTCGAGTACCGGCTGGGCGATCAACCCCGCGCCGCAGGGCGGCGCCTTTCCCAGATGGCGCTGCCCGAATCGACCGTGGTGGCCATGATCACCCGCGGGTCGAACGTCATCCCGCCGCGCGGCTCCACGCTCTTGCAGGCGAACGACCACCTGTTCGTGGTGCTGCGCCCGGAAACCCGCCCGTTCATCGACTGCGTGTTCTCCGACGCCCCCGAGGCCGCCCTCAAGGAGCTGCCCGATCAGGCACTCAAGCTCAAGGGCAGCACGACGCTCGACGACTTGCATCACGCCTACGGTCTGCAGACGTTCGAACAGGCGCACATGACCCTCGATCAGCTGCTGCGCGAGCGCCTGGACGGGCCGCTCGAGGTCGGCGATACGCTCACCCTCGGTTCGGTCACGTTCGGCGTCGAGGGACTGCTTGGCGAGCGCGTGACGACGGTGTCGCTCACCCTCGACAACGCCACCGGCTAGACCAACGCAAGAGGGCATGGCGCGTGCGCCATGCCCTCTTTTGCCGTCTTGCCGGTATTTTTGCCGGTAGCGCTATCAGGCCGCTTCGTAGGCCGCCTTGAGCCGGTAGAACTCGTCGACGATCGCCGACATCTGCAGGTCGTCGTAATCGCACAGTCCGCTCACCACGAGCTTCTTCGAGCCCACGCCGAGCGACTCCGCGGCGGATTCGATGGCGAACTCCAGAAGCGCCTCGGCGCGCTTGCCCTGCACGCACAGCGAGGAGTTGGTCAGCGCCAGATTGGGCGTGAAGCCGTCGAGCCGAGTGAGCGAGAAGCCCATGCTGTCGTAGATCACCAGCGGGCGCTTGGGGTTGAACATCACCCCGTGCTCTTCCATCAGCGGCTTGAGGTAGTGCGGGAAGTTCTTGCCCGAAAACGCCACGTAGCAGCGCGCGAATCCTTCGATGGCCTCCTCGTCGAAGGTCGTCTCGCCTTGACGGGTCACGTGCAGGTAGCACTTGCCGCTATCGTCGCACACGTGGATCTGGCCATCCTCGGTCAGATTGAACCGCAGCGGCGTATCCGCCGCCACCATGTTGGTGAAGCGAAACTCCATATGGCGCGACAGGCCAAACTTGACTAGAACCAGAGTGAACAGGAGGTCGCCCGGCACGCAGAAACGGCGCGCATCCGGGTTGTGGATCGGGTTGTAATCACCGGCGACGCCCTTGGCGAAACGGCTGGCCTGCTCGGCGGAGATGACGACGTGCTCCCCGCGCTGTGTATAGAAATCCTTGAACATGGCGTTTGCTGCCTGCCTAGCGTTGAAATCGAAAACCCATATCAGTCCCTTGTCGCGCATAATGCCACAAAACATGCGCCAAAAGGAGTCATTATCAAAAGCCGTACGTCCTGCGAACCCGCGCCCCGACCGCGTTGGCGCCTGGCTCTGATTATAGTCCTAATCGGCGCTTTCGTACTTTCGGCGGCGTGGTGGCTGATCGGCACCGTGCTGCTCAACAGCCAATGGATGGCCGAGAGACTCTCGAACATCGACGGCGTCGAGATTCGCTGGGAGCGCGCCCGCAGCCAGCACCCCGGGCGCTGGGAAGTGGAGAACCTCTCCTTGCACCGGGAAGACGACGTCCTGCCGGTCAGCATCGAGGCCGAACGGGCCGATCTCTCGCTCTCCCTGGTGGAGCTTCTGCGCGGAAGACTTCATATCGATGCCCTGGAAGCGCGCGGCATTCGCCGCCTGCGCATCGCCGATGTCGCCCTCGAGGCCGAAGGCGCGCTGAGTCTGCGCGACGCCGAACTCGGCCGCGAAAGCCTCGGCGCGGCGCAGATCGATCTCGATATCCAGCGGGGGCGGCTTTTGCGCCTGAGCGACGCTGCCCTGCTGGCGCAAGACATTCAACTTAGTGCACAAAGCCGGCTCGAGCCAGTTTCCACCCACATCACCGGCGAGGAGCTCGTGCCGGCGCTGCTCGAGGCGCTTTCGACACGCATCGACGCCTTTGCCCGGGCCGACGCCTGGGACGTCTTCATGCCCTACCTCGAAGGGCTGCCCTGGCTCGCCATCGCCGGGCGCGGCGAGCTCACCCTGGCGGTCGGACTCGACCACGGCGTGCCGACCGAGGCGAGCGAGCTCTTGCTCGACGCGCCGAGCCTGCGCGTCGAGCA
>NZ_JAMZBD010000408.1:0-2771 GCF_024158685.1 Halomonas sp. 707D4
TGGGGCGGGCTGATCGCCTGGCGGGCGCAGACCCTCAAGACCCTGGTGGCTTCCTCCACGGTGGCGCAGCTAGGCTACCTGATGGTCGCCTTTCCGCTGCTGCTGGGCCCCGGGATCGCGCCCATCGCCCAGTCACTGGCTTGGCAGGGATTCTGGTTGCAGCTGGTGGGGCATGCGTTGGCCAAGTCGGCGATGTTCCTGGCGGCGGGCAACCTGATCCTCGCCACTGGCGAGAGTTCGCTGAAGGGACTGGCCGGCACCAGTCGGCGGCTGCCGCTGTCGCTTCTGATCTTCGGCATCGCCTCGATCACCCTGATGGGCCTGCCGCCCAGCGCCGGATTCACCGCCAAGTGGCTGCTTCTGCACGCCATGGTGCTCGAGGGCCACTGGGTGGCGGTGGCGGCGCTCGTGGCGGGCACGCTCTTGACCGCGGCCTACGTGTTCCGCATGTTTCGCTACTCCTTCGATGAAACCGCGCCGCGCCACCACTACCAGCCGCTGGGGCGGGGCATGGACGCCATCGCGCTGCTACTCGCGCTGGCGGCACTGGTGATGGGGCTTCTGGCTCATCTACCGCTGGCGCTGCTGCAGGGAGGTGATGCGTGAGCGTCGAAAACATGGCGTGGCTGCCGCTGGCGGCGCTTGCGGTGTCGCTCGTCGCGGCCGTGGCGATCTTCTCCCTGCCGGAAACGGCGCGCCCGGTGCGCACCGTGATCAACCTGGGCGCGGCGGTGTGCAAGGTGGCGCTGGTCGCCTTGATGGTGGGACGCGTATCGTTAGGGTTCGAGGACACCTTCAGCTTCCAGATCATCGGCGGCATCGACTTCGTGCTGCGCGCCGACGCCCTGGGCGTGATGTTCGCCGGGCTCTCATCAATACTGTGGCTGTGTACCACGGTCTACGCCATCGGTTATCTCGAGGGCGCGGCGAACCGCAAGCGCTTCTTCGGGTTCTTCAGCCTGTGCGTCACCAGTACCCTGGGCATCGCCCTGGCGGGCAACCTTTTCACCTTCCTGATCTTCTACGAGATGCTCACGCTCTCGACCTACCCGCTGGTGGTGCACGCGGGCACCCAGAAGGCGCTGGCGGCGGGCAAGGTCTACCTGCGCTACACGCTCTCGGCGGGGGTCGTGCTGTTGCTGGGCGTGGTCCTCCTGTACAGCCTGACCGGCGATCAATCCTTCGCTTCGGAGCAGGGGCTCGACCGCTATCTCGACGACCACCGCGTGCTTCTGACGCTCGTCTTCACGCTTCTGGTGGGTGGGCTCGCGGTCAAGGCGGCGATCGTGCCGCTGCACGGCTGGCTTCCCCGAGCGATGGTGGCGCCGGCACCGGTCAGCGCGCTTTTACACGCCGTCGCCGTGGTCAAGGCGGGCGCCTTCGGGATCCTGCGCATCATCTACGATCTCTACGGCATCGAGCTGAGCGTCGAGCTGGGCGTGACCACGGTGCTCGCCGTGATCGCCTCGATCACCATCCTCTACGGCTCGCTGCGTGCGATCACCCAGGCGGAGCTCAAGCCGCGCCTGGCGTACTCGACCATCAGCCAGGTCTCCTACATCGTGCTCGGGGTGTGCCTGATCGGGCCCTTCGGCACCATCGGGGCACTGGCGCACCTGCTCAACCAGGGGTTGATGAAGGTGACGCTGTTCTTCTGCGCCGGCAGCTACGCCGAGGAGCTCGGCATCCACCGCATCGACGAGATGAACGGCGCCGGCCGACGCATGCCGCTGACCAGCCTCGCCTTCACCGTCGGGGCGCTGGGCATGATGGGGCTGCCGCCCACCGCCGGGTTCATCACCAAGTGGTACCTGGGCATCGGCGCCATCGAGGCCGAGATGCTCTGGGTGGTCGCGGTGCTGGTGGCCAGCACCCTCTTGAACGCGCTCTATTTCCTGCCCATCGTCTACCGGCTGTGGTTCTGCCAGGGCCCGGCCCACGGGGTCGGCCAATGGCCCGACGAGCAGCGCCTGGGGCGGCTCGAGACCCACGGCTGGCTGTTGTGGCCCGCCGTGTTCACGGCACTTGCAAGCCTTGGCGCGGGGCTTCTGGCGGGGCTGCCCTTCAGTCCGCTGGACTGGGCGACCCGGGTGGCGGTCGGGGAGTATCTGCCATGACCCTCGTGTTCGTGATGGCGCTCTTGTGGCCGCTGTGCGTGGCGCTGCGCAGTGCCTGGCAGCGCCTGCGCGGCTACCCGGCGCTCGACGCCGTCTGGCTGAGTGCCGCCTGGCCCGCGCTGGCGTTGGCGTTTCTGGGCGAGGGCGCGTGGCATTGGCCGGCCTGGATGCTCGGCGGGCAGTGGGCGCTCGATGACCTGAGCCGCCCCTGGCTCGCCTTCACGGCGCTTTTATGGAGCCTGGCGGCGCTGCACGCCCGGGGCTACTTCAAGGCGGCCCTGGCCCGCGCCCGGCAGGGCGACGAAGAGCAGCGCTACAAGCTGGCGCGCTTCGTGCTCCTGTGGCCGCTCACCTTCGCCGGCAACGCGCTGTTGATCGTCTCCCAGGACATCGCGAGCTTCTATCTGGGCTTTGCGCTGATGACCTTCGCCGCCTACGCCCTGGTGCTGCACGATCGCACCGCCGAGGCGCGGCGCGGCGCGCGCGCCTACCTGGTGCTGGCGGTGATCGGCGAGGGGCTGATTCTCGCCGGGCTGTTCTGGGCGGCGGGGCAGGAGCAGGCATCGACGCTCGCTGGCGTGCGCGAGGGCATCCTGGCCTCCCCCCAGGGCGTATGGATGGCGCTGCTGCTGTGGCTCGGGTTCGGGGTCAAGG
>NZ_JAMZBD010000409.1:0-2770 GCF_024158685.1 Halomonas sp. 707D4
GTCTACGCCCGCCGCGACGGCGCGGTCGCCGCCCCCACGGCGGGGCTTCACTTCGACCAGCCGCTGCTCGACGCGCTCAAGGAGAAAGGCGTCGAGAGCGCCTTCGTCACCCTGCACGTGGGCGCAGGCACCTTCCAGCCAGTGCGGGTGGACAACATTCTCGAGCACCACATGCACAGCGAATGGTTCGAGGTGTCCGACGAGACCTGCCAGAAGGTACGTAAGGCCCAGGCCGCAGGCCGGCGGGTGATCGCCGTGGGCACCACCAGCGTGCGCTGCCTGGAGAGCGCCTGCCAGAAAAGCGCCGACGGCCAGATCGCCCCCTACCAGGGCGATACCGACATCTTCATTTACCCGGGCTATGAGTGGCGCTGCGTGGATGCGCTGATCACCAACTTCCACCTGCCGGAATCGACGCTCTTGATGCTGGTCGCCTCCTTCGTGGGTCACGCGCAGATCATGCACGCCTATCGGGAAGCGGTCAGCGAGCGCTACGCCTTCTTCAGCTACGGCGATGCGATGTTCCTGACCCGCTGACGCCGCCGACGAAATCGAGACACGAGTACTTTATATGCGAAACGAATGCTTCATGCGCTTCGAGCGCCTGGCCGAGGATGGCCGCGCGCGCCGGGGCCGCCTGCACTTTCCCCGTGGCACCGTGGAGACCCCGGCGTTCATGCCGGTGGGCACCTACGGCACCGTCAAGGGCATGACGCCGGAGTCGGTCAAACAGATCGGCGCCGAGATCATCCTGGGCAACACCTTCCACCTGTGGCTGCGCCCGGGGGTGGAGGTGATCGAGGCCCACGGCGACCTGCACGACTTCGCCCAGTGGGACAAGCCGATCCTGACCGACTCCGGCGGTTTCCAGGTCTTCTCGCTCGGCAAGATGCGCAAGATCACCGAGCAGGGCGTGCACTTTCGCTCGCCGGTGGACGGCAGCAAGGTGTTCATGGGCCCGGAAGAGTCGATGGCGGTGCAGCGCTCGCTCGGCTCCGACGTGGTGATGATCTTCGATGAGTGCACGCCCTACCCGGCCACCTACCAGGAGGCCGAGAAGTCCATGGAGCTTTCGCTTCGCTGGGCCAGGCGCTCTCGCGATGCCCACGGCGACTCGCCCTCGGCGCTTTTCGGCATCATCCAGGGCGGCATGCACCCGGAGCTTCGCGAGCGCTCGCTCAAGGGGCTTCTGGAGATCGGCTTCGATGGCCTGGCCATCGGCGGGCTTTCCGTCGGCGAGCCGAAAGAAGAGATGATCAAGGTGCTCGACTACCTGCCCACCTGGATGCCGGACGACAAGCCGCGTTACCTGATGGGCGTCGGCAAGCCGGAGGATCTGGTCGAGGGCGTGCGTCGGGGCGTGGACATGTTCGACTGCGTGATGCCGACCCGCAACGCCCGCAATGGCCATCTGTTCACCCCGGAGGGCACGGTCAAGATCCGTAACGCCAAGCACCGGCATGACACTCGACCGCTGGACGAAAGCTGCGACTGCCACACCTGCCAGAACTTCTCCAGAAGCTACCTGCACCACCTGGATCGCTGCAACGAAATGCTCGGCTCGATGCTCAATACGATCCACAACCTGCGGTATTACCAGCGTGTAATGGCGGATTTGCGCGCGGCAATCGAAGCGGGTACATTGACCGCCTTTGTGGAGGGCTTTTACGCCCGGCGCGGCCTGCCCGTACCACCCCTTGCGAATTGATCGCCACGCGCCTTGGCGCGTGGCTCGACCCCTTACCCATTAACTGCGTCAACCAGGAGTTCGCTCGATGCTGGATTTCTTCATCTCACCGGCCCACGCCCAGGAAGCGGCCGCCGGCGGGGGCATTGCCCAAATCGTCATGCTGGTCGGTTTCGTACTGATCTTCTACTTCCTGCTGTGGCGCCCGCAGGCCAAGCGCGCCAAGCAGCACAAGCAGCTGGTGACGAGCCTCGACAAGGGCGATGAAGTCGTCATCGGCGGCGGTCTGGTCGGTCGCGTCACCAAGGTCTCCGACGAGTTCCTGACCCTGGAAGTCTCCGAAGGCACCGAAGTGAACGTGCAGAAGAACGCCGTGGCCGCGGTACTGCCCAAGGGTACCATCAAGTCCATCTGATCTTTGCGTCCCCCTGCCGCAGTGCCCGCCACCCGGCATGGGCGCGATGGTAAACGATGGTCAACGTTGCCGTACGCGATCGCTCGCGTACGGCAATTCCGTATGTCATTGAAGGCAGGGCTTACATGCTCAACCGTTACCCCCTGTGGAAGTATCTTCTGATACTGGTCGTATTGCTGTTCGGCCTTATCTACTCGCTTCCCAACCTATTTCCCGCCGACCCCGCCATCCAGGTAAGCAGCGCCCAGGGCGATGCCCTCGACGAGCGCGAGGTCTCCCGCGTCCAGCAGGCGCTGGCCGACAACGGCATCGAGGTGAAAGGGGCCGATCTCGAGAACGGCCAGTGGCTGATTCGTCTGGAAGACGACGACGACCAGCTCAATGCGCGCGACATCGCCGCCGAGACGCTGGGGCCCAATGCCACCGTGGCCTTGAACCTGGCCGACGCCACTCCGGGCTGGCTGCAGGCGTTCTCCGCCTCGCCGATGACGCTGGGCCTCGACCTTCGCGGCGGCGTGCACTTTCTGCTCGAAGTGGACATGGACGCCGCCATCACCCAGCGCCTGGAAGTCAACGCCAGCGCCATGCGCGAGCTGCTGCGCGGCGAGCGCATCCGCTATCGCAACACCGAGATCGACGGCCAGATGCTCTCCATCGATTTCGCCAAC
>NZ_JAMZBD010000410.1:0-2770 GCF_024158685.1 Halomonas sp. 707D4
GGTTGAGATACTCGATGTCGGTATGGTCGATGAGCGACTGCGCCCATTCACCGAGCGTGATCGAAGTGTCCGGAAGCGCTACGCTGCGCGCACCGAACAGGTGGGAAACGGCGTTGATCAGCCCGGTACGCTCGGGAGTGCCGGCGCTTGGCAGCATGTCCGTATGCTTGGCCTTTCCGTGCTGGGTTGCCACTGCGCGAAGAACGCTCAGAGTGGTCTCGTGGGTGAGTGACAACATGGTTGCGTCCTTTGCAGTGGTGTCTACCTGACTGACCGCCACATTACGCTCTTGTATCACTCTTGTCAAAAAAACAACCAGGCGCTGCACAATTATTGCGCTCACAAATCGTCAGCGAATTTAAGTATTTATGTTGATCGAGCAAACAAATACGCCTGGCGTCCGGGAGTGCGATGTCTTTCTGTACAACTTTTAATCCATGTTAGCGCAGCGCTCTTGCAGGCAACGTTGAAAGCCGAGCTATCACAGCGATGCACATCGTTCTATAACCCGAAGGTTGATTGGCAGTATGATTCGGCTAGCGAATCGCCACTCTCACCGGTTACCTGGAGCACTAGCCATCATGACGGCGCGTTGGAAGTCCCTGCCCCTCAGACTGAGGCTGTTCCTCTGTTTCGGAACGGCCTTTGCGCTCACCATGCTGCTGGCGCTCTACCTCCAGGCCCGGGCGCAAAGCCAGGCGCGCCTGGCCGACCTCATCGAGCAAGAGCTGCCCCAGCAGGTGGAAGGGCTCGCCACCCGCCTGCTGCTGCGCCTGAGCCCCTCGCTTGCGATCTCCGAGAACCTCGCCAACAGCTACGTGCTGGAGCAGTGGGTACTGAATGGGCTGCCGGAGGCAGAGGAGCCGGCGCTGACGGGCTATCTCGCCCGCATGGCCGACCAGCTCGATACGGAACTTCTGTTTCTCGCCGTACAGTCGCCGGCGGGCGCCTACTACTACCAGTATCGCGACGGGGAGCTTCTGGAGCGTCCGTTGCAGGGTCCGACCAGCGAGGACAGCTGGTATTTCGAGTTCACCGACAGCGACGCCCCCTACAACCTCAACCTCGACAGCGACACCTTCACGCCGGGCGACTCCTTCGTCTTTCTCAATTTCCGAAGCGATGAACGTGCCACCAATGCCCGCCCGCTGGTGGTGGCCGGTGCCGGCCTGAACCTGAACCAGATGGCCCAGCTCATCGAGGACTTCTCGCTGGGCCAGACCGGCCGCGCGGCACTGCTCAACGCCGAAGGCGAGCTGATGGTACACAGTGACGAAGGCACGTCGGACCAGCGCTTTGAAACGCTGCCCGAACAGGCGCTCGAGCGCAGCGCCACCCAGGTCAACGAACTCACCCGCGCCGGCACCACCTACCTGGTCGCCACGCGCTGGCTGCCGGAGCTGCAGCGCTACCTGATGATCGAGGTCGACAAGGGCGAGTACACGGAGGCCGCCCAGCACCGTTTCCTGGCCTCCTCCGGCTGGGGGCTGGCGATCCTGCTGGCCGCCCTGGTCCTTCTCTATCCGCTCACCGCAAGCCTGGTGCGCCCCTTGTCGCGCCTTCAGCGCCAGCTCAAGGAGATCACCCTGAGCCTCGACCTCACCCGCCGGGTGAGCACCGACGACCAGGCGGAGCTGGGTGATCTGGCGGATCAGACCAACGAGCTGCTGGCGCGTTTGGAGCGTGCGATGACCGCGGTCTCCAGCAACGCCCAGGCGCTCGACAGCGTGGCCGACCGGCTCGCTCGAACCGCAGGGCTGTCAGGCCTGCAGCGCGGCGACCTGGGCCTCGAGGCCGACCAGACCATGGCGGCGGCGGTCGAGGAGATGGCCTCGTCGGTGGCCGAGATCACCTCCACCATGGAGGAGCTTTCCACCTCCTCCACCCAGATCGCCGATCACTCCCAGTCGGTGGTGGACGTCGCCAACCAGACCCTGGAGCGCAGCCGCAAGGGCTCCAGCGCCATGGAGCTTCTGCAGGCTAAGATGCAGGACATCCGCAGCGACAGCGAGCAGAGCCTGGCGGAGATCGTCGCCCTGGGCGCCAAGTCCAAGCAGATCAGCAAGGTGATGGAGCTGATCAACTCGCTGGCGGCCCAGACCAAGCTGATCGCCTTCAATGCCGCCCTCGAGGCGTCGAGCGCCGGCGAGTCCGGCCGGCGCTTCTCGGTGGTGGCCGGCGAGATCCGCCGTCTGGCCGACAGCGTGACCGACTCCACCCAGGAGATCGAAGGCCATACCGAGGACATCCAGCACTCGATCAGCCGCCTGGTGGTCGCCTCCGAAAAGGGCGCCACCTCGATCGAGAAAGGCGTCGAGGTGAGCTTCACCACCGCCCAGGACCTGGAGGCGGTGCTCAAGGCGGCCAGCCAGACCAGCAGCGCCGCCCAGCAGATATCGCTCTCTACCCAGCAGCAGAAGACCGCCAGCAGCCAGGTGGTGACGGCGCTTCGCGATATCGACACGGCCAGCGCCCGCAACGCCCAGTCGGTGCGCCATATCACCGAGATCAGCCAGGAGATGATCCGCATGTCGGCCCAGCTCAACGCGCTGGTCCAGGAATTCACGCTCCATTCACAGCACGCGGACGATCAGTAGCGCGGCCAGGAATGACACGATGAGTCCAATCCGGGTAATGATCGTCGACGACAGCCCCGTGGCCAGGGAGGTACTGCGCCACCTGCTCACCCGCGAAGGCGACATCGACATCGTGGGCGAGGCCAGCAACGGGCGCGAGGCGGTGGCGCTGGCCCGGCGGCTGGTGCCGCAGC
>NZ_JAMZBD010000411.1:0-2756 GCF_024158685.1 Halomonas sp. 707D4
CGCAGCACGCTCCGTACCCTGAGGCGCTGGCAGCCCTCGTCGCCCACCAGCACGAGATGGCCCGCTACCCGGCGACCAACGGATTGGCCGAGCTTCGCCAGGCCATCGCCGACTGGGCGGTATCGCGCTTCGCGCTCGAATCGCTCGATGCCGAGCGCGAGGTGATCCCGGTCAACGGCACCCGCGAGGCGATCTTCGCCTTCGTGCAGGCCGCCCTGGATCGCACCCGCGCCGCCAAGGTGGCGGTCCCCAACCCCTTCTACCAGATCTACGAAGGCGCCACGCTCCTGGCCGGCGGCACGCCGCTGTATCTCGACTGCACCGCCGAGAACGGCTTTCGCCCGGATTTTTCCGCGGTCAGCGAGGCGACCTGGCAGGACGTGCAGATCGTGTTCCTCTGCTCGCCGGGCAACCCGACCGGCGCGGTCACCACGATGGAGGAGTTCAAGGCGCTGATCAAACTCGCCGACGAGCACGACTTCATCATCGCCTCGGACGAGTGCTACTCGGAGCTCTACCTCGACGAGGCCACACCGCCGCCGGGTCTTCTACAGGCCTGTGCCGAGCTCGGCCGTAAGGACTTTCGCCGCTGCGTGGTGTTCCACTCGCTCTCCAAGCGCTCCAACCTGCCGGGGCTGCGCTCCGGGTTCGTCGCCGGCGACGCCGCGCTCCTCGCCCCCTTCAAGCGCTACCGCACCTACCACGGCTGCGCGATGTCGCTGCCCCTTCAGCGCGCCTCCATCGCGGCCTGGCAGGACGAGGCGCACGTGCGCGCCAACCGCGACGCCTATCGCGAGAAGTTCGCGGCGGTGACCGAGGTCCTGGCGCCGGTGATGGATTTTCCCGCTCCAGAAGCGAGCTTCTACCTCTGGCCCGCCGTGCCCGGCGGCGACGACGTCGCCTTCACCCAGCGGCTTTATCAAGAGGAGCACGTGAGCGTGCTGCCGGGAAGCCTCATGGGCCGCGACAACGCCCAGGGCGTCAACCCCGGTGCCGGGCGGCTGCGCCTGGCGCTGGTGGCGGAGCTCGAGCCGACGCTCGAAGCGGCCCGGCGCCTGCGCCGCATGATCGAGCGCGGCTAGAGCGCCCACTACCATTACACCCGCGGAGGCCCCATGCTGACACTCTACAAGATCGACACCTGCGACACCTGCCGCAAGGCGCGCCGCGCCCTCGACGAGAAAGGGCTGGCCTACAAGACCCATGACCTTCGCAAGGATGGGCTGTCGGCGAGCTTGCTCGAGCATATCCTCGCGCAGGTGCCGCTTTCCAAGGCGATCAACAAGCGCAGCAAGACCTGGCGCGAGCTCTCTGCCGAGCAGAAGGAGAACCTCGATGCCACCTCGGCGCGCCGGCTTCTGCTCGAGCACCCGACGCTGCTCAAGCGCCCGCTGCTCGAACTCGATAGCCAGACCCTCCTGGTCGGCTATCAAGAGGGCGACTACGACGACCTCACCCCGTAACCGAACACCTCCCCACTGATGATTTGAAAGGAAGACGCTTTATGCTGAGCTTCGCGCTTGGAATCGGCACGCAGAACACCCAAGGCGACTGGCTGGAAATCTACTACCCGGCCCCGCTTCTCGACCCCGACGCCGCCCTCGTGGCAGCCGCGCAGAAGGTGCTCGACGCCCCGGCCGGCACCCAGGCGGTGAGCTTTCTGCCCGAGCAGTGCCAGGCGCTGGCGGCGGCGCTGGGCGAGGCCAGCCACCCCGAGCAGGCAGCCATCGCCGAGGCGCTGGCCGACAGCAAGCGCCCGCTGGTGGCCATGTTCATCGACACCGACCAGGCGCCGCAGAGCGTGCCCGAGGTGTATCTCAAACTGCACCTCTTGTCGCACCGCCTGGTCAAGCCCCACGGTATCGACCTGACCGGCATGTTCGGCCTGCTGCGCAACGTCGCCTGGACGAGCGAAGGCGCCATCGACATCGAGGAGCTGACCGAACGCCGCCTGAAGGCGCGCCTGGCCGGTCGCCCGCTCTCCGTGGACTGCGTCGACAAGTTCCCCAAGATGACCGACTACGTGGTGCCCACCGGCATCCGCATCGGCGACACCGCCCGCGTGCGCCTGGGGGCGTATCTGGGGGAAGGCACCACGGTGATGCACGAGGGCTTCGTCAACTTCAACGCCGGCACCGAAGGCCCGGGCATGATCGAGGGGCGCATCTCGGCGGGCGTGTTCGTCGGCAAGGGGTCGGATCTCGGCGGCGGCTGCTCGACCATGGGCACGCTCTCCGGCGGTGGCAACATCGTCATCAAGGTGGGCGAAGGCTGCTTGATCGGCGCCAATGCCGGCATCGGCATTCCGCTCGGTGACCGCTGCACCGTGGAAGCCGGGCTCTACGTCACCGCCGGCACCAAGATCACCCTGCTCGACGACGCCAGAAACGAGGTCAAGACCGTCTCCGGGCGCGAACTCGCCGGCCAAAACGATCTGCTCTTGCGCCGCAACTCGCAGACCGGCCGGGTGGAGTGCCTGACCAACAAGAGCGCCGTGGCGCTGAACGAGGCGCTGCATGCCCATAACTGAGCCCGAAGGCTTGTCGCCGACCCTGGCGCTGGCCTTCGATCTGTTGAACCGCGCCTCGGTCACGCCGGACGACGAGGGCTGCCAGGCGGTGTTGATCGAGCGCCTGGCGGCGCTCGACTTCCACATCGAGCGTCTGCGCTTCGGCGACGTCGAGAATTTCTGGGCGGTGCGCGGCCACCACGGCCCGGTGCTGGCCTTTGCCGGCCATACCGACGTGGTGCCGAGC
>NZ_JAMZBD010000412.1:0-2742 GCF_024158685.1 Halomonas sp. 707D4
GGTCAAGAGCCTGCAGGAGAAGTTTCCGCTCTACGCCGACAACTTCCCGGTGTGGTCGGAGCACGCTACCGGCATCGCCCAGTTCGCGGTATGGACCGCGCTGTCTGATGCCAACATCGGCGCGAGCCTCCAGCACTACAACCCGATCATCGACGAGGCGGTGGCGAAAGAGTGGGACCTGCCCGCCACCTGGACGCTGCGCGCCCAGATGCCGTTTGGCTCCCACGAAGGCGAGTTCGGCGAAAAGACCTTCATGGACGACAGCGAGCGCTTTCGCGTCTTTGCCTGAGCGCCCCTGAGAGCCGACGCTGCATGCGCGTCACCAAGAGCCCCGCTGGCGCCTGCCGGCGGGGCTTTTTAGTGCTCAGTCGTCGCTTTTCGGCTTCGGCTCGGAGGTGGCCATGATGGTCTTCTGCATCTTGGCGCCCTCGCCCTTGGCGATGTCCTCGTGGCTCATCACCATGATATCGCGCGGCCACCACTCAGGATGATGATCGCGAATGAAGGTGAGCATCTTCTCGCGCAGTTCGACCTCGGTGTACCAGCCCAGCAGCGGCTCGGCGGTGACGAAGTAGCAGGTCAGGGTCTGCTGCGAGCCGTTTTGCGCCGTCACCGCGCACATCAAGCGGTGGTTTTCGACCACGTGCTCCTGCTGCTCGGCGTACTCCAGGAATTTCTTGCGCAGGGTGTTGATGTTGGCGCTGATGTGCAGCGTCAGCTCCACGTAGCGGTAGAGCTTGGAGCTCTTGACCGAGAGGTTCTCGAAGGGCTTGGAGACGAAGTAGGTCACCGGCACGATCAGGCGCCGCTCGTCCCACACCCGCAGGCGGATGTAGGTGTAGAAGATCCCCTCGACGTAGCTCCACTGCCCCTCGAACATGACCAGGTCGCCCACGCGGATGGGCTTGGCCAGCGACAGCTGAAACGACGACAGGATGTTACCCAGCACCGCCTGCCCCGCGATACCCACCAGCACCGCCAGCACGCTCGCCGAGGCAAGAATGGAGAGGCCCAGCGTCTCGAACAGCTGGATCTGCCCAAGCACGTAGAGCGAGACGACCACGACGGTCAACAGGATGATCGCCCGGCGCGCGGCGTAGAGCGAGGTCAGAAAGCGGCGCTCGTCGCGGGATTTGGTATCGTCGATTTCACCCACGAGCTTGCGCGCCATGTTGAGCATGATGGTATCGACCAGGCGCAGCGCGATGGAACCCAGGCTCCAGGCGATGATCATCACCAGCAACACCCGGAACGTGGTCGTGGCCATGGCGGAAAACGACACCACGTAGTCCAGCATCGTGCGCGTGATGAAGGCGATCACCAGCAGCGATACGGGCAGCTTGATGCGCGTGACGAAGATGCTGACCCCCCCCGCGGGGAGCAGGTGTGCCAGAAACGCGACGATCTTGTTGATGATCCAGCCAAGCGCTGCGATCAGCAGCAAGAACAGCGGAATGGCGATC
Source organism: Halomonas sp. 707D4 (assembly GCF_024158685.1). NCBI lineage: Bacteria > Pseudomonadati > Pseudomonadota > Gammaproteobacteria > Oceanospirillales > Halomonadaceae > Halomonas > Halomonas sp. 707D4. The sequence goes on from NZ_JAMZBD010000412.1 coordinate 1,464, forward strand.
CACTCCCACACCATGAGCGGCCCGAGTGACACCTTCAAACGCTCGGGAAGCTGCTGTTCGAACCACGAGGGGCCGTAGGCGTCGTACAGCGTCGAAATGGACGCCACGCTTTCCGGCATGATCAACCAGACCGGTTCATTGTCCGCGAGGGAGTAGCGCCCCATGCGGATGTCGTAGGCCTCGCCGCCGGACTCGAGGGCGGTCAGCTCGATGTCGCGACGCGGCTGTCCGGCCAGAGGGTTCTCCCCGGCGGTGCTCTCGATCGCCGCGTCCTGGCGCGAGGAGAGGCTCGAGGCGGTCAACCAGTCCCCCCGTTTGAACACCTCGGCGAGTTGCCTGGCGAGCTCGGCGCCCCGCTCGCGCTGATCGACGGCGTCGATGTCCGCCAGGTTGAGGATATGCGCCGCATCGGCGTACTCCTCCTGGTCGGTGAGGGTCAAGAAGCTTCTGATCGCCTCCCTCGGGGTGGAGCGGCTCACGCCTTCGGGCGGCTCCCCCAGCCCCTCGTTGAGGGTATCGACGTTGAACCACAGTCCGTCGCTTTCGCCGTCGGTCTGCGCTTGGGCCTGGGCGATGCCCAGCAGCAGGCAGGCACTCATGCCAAGCGTCACGACGACTCGCCAGATACTTCGTCTCATTGCTGTCCATCCCTGGTGTACTCAAGCGGTCACGACGCCCGGCCGTGGCCGAGGCGTCTCGCATCGCGCCAAGGTTAGCGCATTTCGGCCTCGCCCGCGCTCCCGCCCGGGGCCTATTCGAGCTTGGTCATGCGCAGTCGCGCGATCTGCGCGGGCGGCTGGAAGGAGTCGGTGCGCGCCTGCTTCCAGTAGTGGCTAAAGACCGTGTGCTCGGGTTCACCCTCGAGCAGCTCGTTGGGCTTGAGGAAGGTGAAGATCTGATCCAGCGACTGCACCTCGTTGTCCGAGACGCGGCGAATGATGTGTTCCGGGCCCAGCTCCAGCGGATGCTTGAGCCCCGCGGCGGCGAGCATTTCGGCCAGCGCTCGCAGCGTGTTGTCGTGGAAGTGATAGACCCGGGCGCTCTTGTCCTCCACGTCCAGGTGCCGGCTGCGCCGCGGGTTCTGGGTCGCCACGCCGCTCGGGCACTTGTCGGAGTGGCAGTTTAGCGCCTGGATGCAGCCCAGCGAGAACATGAAGCCCCGCGCGGCGTTGCACCAGTCAGCACCCAGCGCCAGGGTGCGGGCGATCTGGAAGCCGGAGGTGATCTTGCCCGCCGCACCGATGCGGATCTCATCGCGAAGTCCCGTGCCCACCAGGGT
>NZ_JAMZBD010000413.1:0-2737 GCF_024158685.1 Halomonas sp. 707D4
GAAGGTCGCCGCCTGGCGGGAAAACCTCTGGCGCTGGCTATCGTAGAGGTGCTCGGCCTGATGCTCGGCGGCGTCGTAGACATCGCGCGCCGCGGCCTGGCCCTGCTCTTTCAGTCGGTGGGTGTCGAGCCGCTCGTGTTCGTGGCGCTCGCCGTGGGTATCGCGGGAATGCTTGTCCTGGTCGTTCATCAACGGGATCCTCCATGCATCATCCGCCCTGGCCTGCCGGGCAGCATGAACGTTTGGCGTCAATCCAAGACGCCGCCTCTCCCTACGTCGAGTACGAAACCTGACTTTTTTAATTATGGTAATGCATGAAACGACACTGCTATTGATGAACTATAGCGACGCCCGGGTAACTGTCAATTTAAAAACCGCTACATAAAAAACGATTTATAAATAATTAAAAATCAGTTATTTGCATTAAATAGATTTTATATCGAAACTTCCTGACCGACTTTCTTGACCCCTCTTTTTTCATATCGATCATTTTTGATAATTTTTAAGACCCTGTTTAATCCTGCTTAATAGTTCAATCAATTCCGGGGGTTCGCTTGCAAAATCGAGCGCGCCGCTCACGATTAAGCGCACGCCCGGCCTTTATCGCCATGAGCCGGTTTGGCCCTCTCGCGACTCTCGACTAAGGTGAACAGACGGCGGCCCGGAGACGGCCGCCCTTCGTCAGACACAAGGAGTGAAGGCCATGAGCGAGCAACAGCAGCCCCCGCAGCATCAGGACAAGCAGCCCGGCGACGAGCACGCCATGCGCCCGGCGCCCGAGTACATTCGCGAAGGTTATCGCGGCGCCGACAAGCTGCGCGACAAGGTGGCGATTATCACCGGCGGCGACAGCGGCATCGGCCGCGCCGTGGCGGTGCACTACGCCCGCGAAGGGGCGGACAGCGTGATCGCCTACCTGGAGGAGGACAAGGACGCCGAAGAGACCAAGCGCCTGGTGGAGGCCGAAGGCCGGCGCTGCGTGCTGATCAAGGGCGACGTGGGCAAGCCAGGATTTTCCCGCGAGATCGTGCAAAAGGCGCTGGAATCGTTCGGCAAGATCAACGTGGTGATCAACAACGCCGCCGAGCAGTACGACTGGGACGACGTCACCGACATCCCGGACGACCAGCTCCAGCGCACCTTCGAGACCAACCTGTTCAGCCACTTCTACCTGGTCAAGGCGGCCCTGCCGCACCTGGGCGAAGGCGACACCATCATCGCCACCTCGTCGATCAACGCCTTCAAGGGCAACGATACGCTGATCGACTACACCGCCACCAAGGGCGCGATCCAGGGGTTGGTGCGCTCGCTCTCGATGGCGCTGGTGGAGCGCGGCATCCGCGTCAACACCGTGGCTCCGGGGCCGGTGTGGACGCCGCTGATCCCCGCCAGCATGGATGATGAAAAGGTAGCGAACTTCGGCGGCCAGGTCCCCATGAAGCGCGCCGGCCAGCCCAGCGAAATGGGCCCCGCCTACGTCTATCTTGCAAGCGAGGACTCCTCCTACATGAGCGGGCAGACGATCCACCTCAACGGCGGCGTGATCCTGAACACCTGAAGCGACGGGAAGGGAGACATGGGGCGGCCTGCAGGCCGCCCTTTTCATGCAGCGTTGTCGACTGAACCGATCAGGCCCTTTGCCTGGGCGAGCCCACCAGCACGTACTCGAACAGGATCGTCTCGAAGTGCTCCATGGGCATTGGCGACTTCAGCGTCTTGGCGCGCAGCATCGCCCCCTGCCAGCCGGTGAGGACGAAGCTCGCCAGCGCCTCGATGTCGGCGCCGGGGGCGAGCAGTCCCTGGTCCCTGGCGGCGGCGAGACAGCTCACGAAGCGCTGCTCCCAGCGCTGGAACACCTGGTTCAGCGCATCGCGGAACACGTCGCTCTGCCCGGAAAGCTCCTGGCCGAGGTTGCCGATCAAGCAGCCCGTGGTGTGGTCGCACTGCTGCATGTGGGTGCGCCCCTGGGCAAAGTAGCGGCGCAGCCGCTCGAGGGGATCGAGCGCCTCGTCTTCGAGCAGCGCGGTGAGCGACTCGGCGTAGTCGCTGGCGAAGTATTCGATGACCGCCAGCCCGAACTCCTCCTTGCTGGCGAAATAGTGGTAGAACGACCCCTTGGGCACGCCACAGGCGCCGAGCACGGCATTGATTCCCGTGGCGTTGTAGCCGTGCTTTGCGATCAGCTCGGCGCCGGTGATGATCAATTTGTCTCGGGTCGCGATGTTTTTCATGACGTTCGGGCCTGTCGATCGAATGCGGTATTCACACGGTACTTATATCGTGGGGCAAGTCGCCGGGCGCCAGGAGCGGCCGGTTGCACGCTCTTTGCACATTGCTTGCCTAATCACTGCTTATCAGCCGTAGATGCTAGCATACTACGCTTATCCTCTTGCATCTTAGTCTTCACGACGGTCTTCAAGACAGTCTTCACAACGGATGACCTGCGGCAATGACCCTTCTTGAGAAAACGCCGGCGCGCCCATCTGGCCGGGTACGTTTTGGTGCCCTGCTGGCGCTCGTGGTACTGGCGGCAGGCCTGGCGCTGGCCTGGTGGATCATCACCCAACCCCCGCGAATCGAGCGTCGCCCGCCGCCGCCCACGCCTGCGCCGGTGGTCGATGTGACCACCGTCACCGAGCGGGTGCAGGCACCGGTGCTCACCGGCTTCGGTCGCGTCGAGGCGGAAAAGTCCGCGATGCTGGCCAGCCGCGTGGCTGGCCAGCTCGAGCGCTTCGCC